>JAMCUD010000070.1 GCA_023379355.1 Thermoplasmatota archaeon | reverse complement strand
TCAGTCTTTCAACCATCCTGAATGAGTATATATTGTTCAATCTGGATCTTTTCAGTCTCCTGATGGATTCTGGAAGCACTACCATGGCTGTGATTCCAGCTGAAAGATAGACAAAAGCTGAGATGATATAGAGAAGTGGGAGTATGATCATTGTGAACGAAGCAAAAATTGTGATTATGATCGTACCTGCCAGAAGTCCCACCACGAGCCCAATGTAAGAGACAGTGTTGAATCTGGCCATAACTGTAGGCCACTCTCTCTCCTGGGTGTTTTCCAGGATCAGTAGTGTTGAAACAGGTGTGGCAGCCATTGCAACAACCTGGAAAATGACCAGCATACCAAGGTATGTCCAGAGCATATGTGCGAAAATTACAAGAAGAAGTGCGAAGAAAGAACCTATGAAACCTATAACTATGAAAATCTTCCTCTTGCCCAGTGAATCCGAGAGATTCCCCCAGAATATAAGTGCCGGAACGGATGCAGCAGAGGATATTGAAGATGCAATACCCACAAATTCAACATTTGAGTGCAGATATATTACAACGAAAAGAGGAATCAATGGCGATGTCAAACCTCCGGAGATATTGGACAGGAGATAGCTCAGAAACCACAGGTACTTGGATTGAGGTTTTTTCACAGCATCTGTGCTGACATTACCCATAGAGTTTTCCATAAATATGATTCACCGAATTTTCAAGCGATGTCAGACAAACTATTTAATTTTCTTTATGCTGGGGTTAATCCTGGAAAAATGTTGGACCTGGGATGACCCATTGAGGTCTGTGTACCTGATTCATTCACGAAGTTTTCTTTTCTCCTTTCTTTGGCTTATTTCCCCTCATGTGGTTATAGTAGAGGCGCCCCATTGCGGAACTGAAGTAATAACCGATCAGTATCAGCACAAGATAGATGAAGATATTCAATGAAATTATCTGTGAAATGGCGAAAAGAGATGCATAGTACGATCCCAGAGCACCAATGACAACATAGGTGGACTTTTTTCTTAGATCTGTCTCTTCCTTTGTTTCTGGATTTTCTTTATTCAACTGAGATGTTTCGACGTAACCGAGGCCCCAGCATTTTTCACATACATCAAGCCGGTCATCACTGTCCCTGACCCAACCTGTGCCGCCACAGGAATCACAGATCATCCTCATGTTACACCACCATTTTTAACAATGTCAATTATATATCTAAACTATTCGAATTTATTCTATATAGAATAAATTGTTATAGAAAAGAGCTGTTTTCTAGCATTTCTCGTATTTTCAACGTAACCTGAATCATGGGGTACTTATTTTTCTGTTCCGTAACAGGCACCACCATTGGGATCAATTTCTTGATACCCTCTCTCCATGAGTGTAGATGTTGAATCTGTTTTCCCTCACAAAACATATGAGCGTGATTCCGAAGGTTTGCGCTGTTTCAACGGCAAGGCTTGATGGTGCTGAAACAGAGCTTACCACAGGTATGCCGGCAATTGCAGCTTTCTGGACTATTTCGAATCCTGATCTTCCACTTATCTGCAATATCTGGCCTTCCCCCAGAGTGCCATCCAGAAAGGATTTTCCAATTACCTTATCCACAGCGTTGTGCCTTCCAACATCCTCTGAAGAGGCGATCATTGTTCCTCCCTCACTGAAAAGAGCAGCACCGTGTATCCCTCCGGTTTCGGAGAACAGTTCCTGGCTTGAACGCATCCTTCCTGGAAGGGAGAGAATAAGACTCGGGCTCACCTTACTGAACCTGTGCTGAATTCTGGCCCCCTTCACAAAAACCTGGTCCATGCTGGTTTTTCCGCACAGTCCGCAACTTGAATATGAGGGAAGGTATCTTTCACCATTTTGTTCCACAGATGTTCTGGCAAGCCATACTTCAAGTATATTTGATTCAATTTTCTTAAATTTTTCACCATGAAAATCTGCCAGACTGTTCACTATTCCTTCAGTATAAAGAAGCCCGGCAGCGAGATGTTCATCTTCCCCGGGAGTCCTCATTGTGACAGCGAATCTGGAACATTCTCCTGACATACTGCTGCATATCCTTATTTCAAGGGGTTCCTCCGGGGTTACGGAATCCTCAGATTCCAGGAATACGCCATCCGTAAATTTTGTTATGGGTAGCCTCCTCAGATCTGGAATTAGGGACCCCTTTGGAATGTCACTTCTCATTTTTACCATGTGGAGCCAGTGCGGATAGCATGTTCAGGGCAACTTTCAAACCAGCGTTAATTTCCGGGTCTTTTATTATCTTAAGGAATCCCATCATGCCTGTTATATTTCTATCGGTATCAGGGATTTCCCTTATCTTCAATGCAGACCTTTCCAAAGTTTCTGAAAGCCAGCTGGAATCCATCTCTGATAGAAATTTGTAGATACTTCCAAGATTGTTGACCAGATTCTGGTTTTTTTCTGTCTGCATGATTTCAGTGAGTACTGAAAATACTGTCTCCCTGTGTTCCATAAGCGACCTGATGAAAAGCATTGTAGTTTCGTATTCAGTTTCACCTGTTTCCTTTTCTGAATGAGAGGCTGCTTTCTCATCTCCCGGGACGTAACTCAATTCTTTGCTCATTCAATCAGTCCTCCACGATTTTTTTATAATCTGCCCTTTTCCATTTCATATCCACCATTACTCCATCCTGTGGATTGGGGTGCCCGAATCTTGGGTTTGTCTTCGGAAGAGGTGAACCTGCCCTTTTGTCCCTCAATTTCTCTATCTTTACAGAAAGATCCTTGTATGAAGGCGTATGTGAAACTGGATCCATATTTCTTCCGGTAAGTATGTTAACACCTTCATCACCAGACTCATTCATTGGCATGTAAAGTTCCTTTCCTGACACCCTGTCCGTAACGAGAGCCCTGATCTTTACTGAACCGTACTTTGACGTTACTCTCACATAGTCTCCTGTTTCAATGCCCCTCTCTCTGGCAAGTTCCGGGGAAATTTCCAGAAAAGAACTGGGTACTTTCTCTGAAATACCAGGGCTCTTGTATGTTTCATTGCCTTCATGAAAGTGTTCAAGCAGCCTCCCGTTGTTCAGATGAAGATCGAATTCTGCTTCCACTGTAACCATTGGTTTCCATTCAAGCGGATACAGGAAAGCTTTTCCGTCTGGGAAATGAAATTCCTTGAGGTAAAGTGTAGGTGTATCTGTGCCATCCTCATTCATGGGCCACTGTAGGGATTTGAAGCCCTCAAGTCTCTCATAGGATACATGCTGGAACATTGGTGCAAGTGATGCTGCTTCCAGCATAATCTCAGATGGATGCTTATAATTCCAGTCAAATCCCATGAACCTGGCAATATCCTGAACAATCTGCCAGTCCGGTTTACTTCCCTCCACAGGATCAAACACTTTGTAAAGTCTCTGAATCCTTCTTTCAGTATTGTCAAACGTTCCCTCCTTTTCCAGGCTCGCGGCAGCTGGAAGAACAACATCAGCATATCTGGCTGTTTCGGAGAAGAATAAATCCTCCACTACAAGAAAGTCCAGTTCTTCAAGCCTCTCCCTGATAAAGTTGGAATCAGAACCTGTTGCAACGAGCTCTTCCCCTATTACGTACATTCCCCTTATCTTGCCATTCTTCACTGCCTCCAGGCATGTGTTGTTGTCGAATCCAGGTTTTGCTGGAAGCCTGGTATTCCATGCTTTTTCGAATTTTTTTCTTATGGAATCGTCATCGACTTTCTGGTAACCGGGGAAAAATGCACTCATTGCCCCGAAATCGCTTGCACCCTGCACATTGTTGTGCCCTCTGAGCGGGTATGACCCGCAGCCGGGCTTGCCGTAATTCCCCGTGACAAGAAGGAGATTGGAAATGGCAGTAGATGTGTCACTCCCGGAATCCTGCTGGGTGACACCCATTGCCCAGAGTATGCACATTGATGGAGACTGGTGTATTGTCTCAGCAACCTTAATGAGAACATCCTTCCCTATTCCCGTTGTCTTTTCTGCAAATTCCATGGTAAATCTGTCAAGGCTTCTGTAGTATGCATCAAAATTGTTAACCCTTTCCTCTATGAATTTACTGTCGTGCCATTTATTGTCAATTATGTATTTTGTGATTGCTGAGATCCACACAAGATCTGTCCCAGGTGCAGGATGCATGAAAATATCAGCCCTGTTTGCCATTTCATGCCTTCTAAGATCCGCTACAATTAGCTTCTGGCCATTCAACTTATGAGCCCTCTTTATCCTTGTGGCAAGAACAGGATGCGATTCTGCAGTGTTGGACCCAACAATAATTATGAGTTTAGATTCGTAAATATCTTTAATTGAGCCTGAATCGCCCCCATAGCCTACTGTTCTCCAGAGTCCTGTTGTTGCTGGAGCCTGGCAAAATCTTGAGCTGTTGTCAACGTTGTTTGTCTGGAATATCTGCCTTGCCATCTTCTGGACCAGATAGCTTTCCTCATTTGTCCCCTTTGATGAAGCAATGAACATGAGGGAATCTCCACCATATTTTTCCTTGATCTCCATGAATCTGGATGCAACTTTAGATATGGCCTCGTCCCATGTTGCCTTTCTGAATTTCCCATTCTCTCTTATCAGGGGAGAGGTGAGTCTCTCGGTACTGTTTACAAAATCCCAGCCGAATTTACCCTTTATGCAGGTTGATATCCCATTTGCAGGAGATTCGGGTGAAGGCTGTACCTTGAGTATCTTTCTACCCTTTGTCCACATTTCGAATGAACAGCCTACTCCACAGAATGTACAAACCGTCTTTGTCTTCTTTATCTGCGATTCCCTTAGTTTTGATTCTATGTTACTTATACCCATTACTGGCCCCATTCCAATGAAAGGCTCCAGCGATTTCACGGATTTTATCATCATCTGTTTTGTGCTGTCAGAAAAGGAGGTGAAGAAACCAGCCTCTCCAAGCATAGGCTTCTCCATCAGCGCATTTACCGGGCAGACTGTTACACAGTGCCCGCAAGATACACATGATGAATCATTTATGGGAACATCGTTATCCCAAATGACTCTTGGAGCATCCCTGTTCCAATCTATTGAAAGGGTTTCGTTAACCTGGACATCCTGGCACGCTTCCACACATCTTCCACAGAGGATGCACTGGTTTGGGTCATATCTGTAGAATGGATTTGTGGCATCCACTTTGTAAGGTTTTTCTGTAAATGGATATTTCTGGCGGTCCATTTTAAGTGAAAGCACCGTATTATGAAGATCGCAGTCCTCGTTGTTGTTCTCGCATATTGTGCAGTAAAGATCATGGTTTTTAAGAATCCTGTCAGTAGCCTCGATCTGTGCCTCTCTCACCCTTCTGGAATCCGTTACTATTTTCATTCCGTCTGAAGGTTTCAGTGAACATGATCTTGTAAGTTTCCCTTCCACTTCAACGATGCAGACGTCACAGGTCTCAATGGGTCCAAGATTCTCCTGGTAACAAACATGAGGCACTTTTATGTTGTTTAATTCCAGAAATTTCAGAAAATTGACATCCTTACCTACTGAGTAGTCCTTTCCGTCTATATTCACAACTACTTTATTTTCATCCATATATTTTAACCCCCATGTCATACAGACAAAGTGCTGCATTGCAACCGGTTGTTGTTAATAATTCAGTTCTTTTTCGTATTTATATTTTGGCGATTCTCATGTTATTTTACCAAATTATTCCTGAGTGCTACCGGGTGGTTTGACATTTGCCATCGAGAATTTCCCTTTTAGCAAGATTGGAGAAAGTGAGAGAAACACATTATCTCCATGGATATCCATATGTCCGTTGGTAGACATAGGTGAAAGTGGTCGGATCGCATATTGCCTCATTGGTCCCTTTTTTTACAACATGAATGGCTTGGCATTAGGGACAGAGTACTTGCGCATCGAGGGAATTCAAGCCCGTGGAGATTCTTCCGGTAACCTATGAAGAGAAGATCCCTGGGAGATTGGGGAGAGGAGATCACGCAACCAACCGTCACCTTTAACTCACTGATGTTAAGTGCCATTAGTTATTTTCTCATTAATTTCCATACTTTTAGATGCCATATTTGCTGCATTATCACTCCCCCCAGTGGATTTCTGACGGGCATTTCCTTTGGGATTTAGTGGATGTTGAATGGCAGTGTATAGGAATGAAGGTATGGCCTGACCAATCACGGGTGCAAAACTGGTTTAACTTATTTCCAGAAGGCTCTAATTCATGTTGCCGGTTATGAGATATTCCACCACAACAACGTCTTTCCAGATCCCATCAAGCTTTGCATGCCTTTCATGAATTCCTATTTCCCTGAAGCCTATACCGTTAAGCATATGCCTGCTGGCAGTATTTTCCACAAACACCTTTGATACAAGTTTCCATAGTCCTGCTTTTTCTGCTTCCATAATGAGCGCTTTCAAAGTTCTTGTGCCGATACCATGGCCTCTGCTTGCGCGCAGTACATATACGGAGAATTCACCTATTCCCCTGTAACATTGACGGGAGCTATAGGGAAAGCTGGCCGCAAATCCAACTATTCCGCTATTTTCCACCGCAACCATAACAGGAAAACCGCTTTTGAGCCAAGGTTCTAGTTCTCGTGGAGTCCTATGTCCAGTTTCAAAGGTGGCTGTCCTTTCTGAAATCCCTTGATTGTAAATTCTAGAAATGCCATCAAGGTCTGAAACTAGGGCTTTCCTGATTTGCACCGGCATTTTGGACGATGGAGAGCGGTGTTATTAAGATTCGGATTCCTTTACCTTCCTTCTGGTTCTCTGGGTCTGGTTTCGCGGCTTCTTCTTAATGGTGAGATATTACAGTGGATACTTCAATCTATACTTCGAAAGCCGTTCCTGACAATCTTCAAAGGGAACATCGGATAACCTCAATATAGATGATTTCTAAAAACCTTGGTTTCTTAAAGAATCCTGAGACCATAGGTTTTCGTCAACTCAGATTCGTGAATCTTTTCCAATCGTGAGTCAATAATTTGAAACACGCAATTTTCGTGGCTATTACGAATCCTCTTCAGAGATACGGGGAATGGTTTTTGAATATACATACACACCTTGTAAAAAGGGGTTCAGTGTGTTGCAAAACATAAAAGGGGAGATGAAATTCACATTCAGAATGAAGGCCGTAGTATTCGTAAAAATGAGTGAAAGGTTTCCAGGAAAACACAGGATTCTGGTTAGAGGTAAACAGATAATTGACTATGAACTTGAAAGAATTGGGCTTTCAGGTTGCTTCAATGAAGTAATTGTAATTTCAAAAGATAGGTACCTGACAACGAAAAATGCAAGAATCGTCAAGGATTCCACGCAAGGTACACTTATCGATTCCCTGATCTTTGCACTTGAAGAGGAGGGCGAATTTATGGCTTTCGCTGGGGACATGCCTCTTGTTTCCCCTGAATTCATCAGGAGGATGTGCCTGATGTATAACGGAACTCCAGTTGTACCTCAGTGGAATGATGGCAAAATTGAACCAATGATGGCCATTTACAACAGTTCACTTGTTCAGGAGTTGAAAGCTTACATAAACTCCGGGAAAAAAAGTCTCCGTGAGTTTATACTCAATTCAGCTTTTGTGAGAATTGACATACCACAGAACAGGGAAATGGAAGAGTGTTTCCTCAATGTGAATTACCCCGAAGACCTTCTGGAAGTTGAAAAGTTGATCTGAACCCGGTGTCAGTGGTAAGAAGATGGCATGATATTATTTCCTGTTTATCTCCGAATAAACATGATCAGAAATTGAGAGAATTAGTTCATTTGCAGTACTCTGGGCATCGGGTGAACCTGGAACTGCATACACCAGTTTCCCACCAATGATGAAAAGAGATGCATCTGAAAGGATTGTGAGAGGTCCAGACCCGTCATAACTTTGTCTCCTGAAGGTCTCGCCGAAACCCTTAATCTCTCGATCGCACAGTTTCCTGAGTACATTGGCAGTCATGTCATACCGGGTGAGACCGGTGCCTCCGGAATATACAAAAACATCAAATTCACTGAAGTTGTCTGCAAATACTTTGATTATCTCTACCATGTCATCCCTGACAATTGATCTGCTGCACTTTTTGCCTTTTTCTTCAAAAAGCCTCTGCATGAGTTTGCCGGTTTCATCGTTCTCCAATGTTCTTGTAGTGGAGACCGTCACCAAAAGGTAGGAGAGGTCCTTGAGAGGGACATCATGGTGAACCATCATTCTTCACCATTTAGTGGTGTTTTCTCCTTCAGTTCAACCATTATGCTGCTTATTCTTGTGCCTGGATACTGCCCCTTGCTGTCCTTTTCCATATATTTCACCATATCCCATATTGTGAGAAGAGAGGCAGAGACACAATTTAATGCCTCCATCTCCACACCTGTTTTATATCTGGCAGAAACTTCGCATGTGCATTTCACCCCGTCCTCAGTAATTGTGAATTTTGAATCTGCATGCTCCAGAGCAATAATGTGACAGAAAGGTATTGTATCTGGAGTGTGTTTTGCAGCCATTATTCCGGCGGCCCTTGCGGTGTTCAGAACATCCCCCTTCTTCACTTCCCCCTTTTTTATGGCTTCCAGTGTCTCACTTTTGAGCTCAATGAAACCGGATGCCACTGCAGTCCTTCTCACGATATCTTTGTCGCCGATATCAATCAAGATTAACCACCGCTTACTGGGGGGAAAATGGCAACCTCATCCCCGTCCTTCAGTTTGAGTTCGTGGGTTGCAAAAATCCTGTTGACTGAAACAAGCACATCCCTATTTGTCCTCTCCATATCCGGGTATTTTTTTCTTATTGTTTCCAGAAGATTCGAGACAGGGGAACCATCATCTATAACTATGCTTTCCATATCAGTTCCCGTTATATCTCTGAACAGCGCGAAGTACTTTACCACTATTTTCATAATTCTCCTTCCAGTATGGTTCTCTGCTCCTTACAGCTTTAACATATATATTTGTAAGCTTTTCCTCTGAGTTTCCATTTCGTACTTCCCTGAGTATGTCCGTGTAGTTGTCACTCCTCATAAGGCATGGTTTCAGAAGGCCGGTAGAAGTTACCCTTATCCTTGTGCAATGGTTGCAGAAATCAGAATTCATCATTGGCTTTACAAATTCCACGTCTGCATAGCCATCTTCCGTTTGGACAATGTACCTTGGCCTGTTGTGCAGTACATTATGTTTTATCTCCACAGCACTCTTGCTTATTTCATGCTCAATAGGATCAAGATCAACATGATATCTCTGAAAATCCTCTGAATCTATGTTCTCCTTTGTTGTTTCGTACTCTATGAACTGAACCCTTACTCCAAGTATTGCAGAGAGATTCACAAGCCTCTGCACCTGGTCTTCGTTTACACCCTTCAAAACTACGAAATTCAGCTTTATGGGATCAAAATGGGCCTTCTTCGCTGCTTTTACCCCCTCTATTACCTTATCCATAGAATCAGTGCCAGTTATGAACTGGAAACCTTCTCTCTCCAGGGAGTGAAACGATATATTGATCCGATCCAGTCCTGCAGCTTTTAATTTTTCTGCATAAACAGGGAGCATGAAACCGTTGGTGGTCATGGATATGTCGCCATCAATATGCTTTCTTGTTCTCTTAACTATATCCACAATATCATTCCTGAGAAGAGGTTCCCCTCCAGTGAATTTTATCTTGTTGACACCCATCTTGTGACCAATTTCAACAATTCGTTCTATCTCATCAGGTGTCATTTTCTCTGAGTGAACGCCCGTCCCCTCCATGTGGCAGAAGAAGCACTTGAAATTGCAGGTTGTGTTCACCTGGATCCTCATGCTTGTTACGGGTCGGCCGTAGTTGTCAGTGATCATGGTACAACTATTTTAGAATCCTTAATAACCTTTGTGTGACTGAAAAGATCAATATAATAAGCTTAAAGGTTCACAAAATTTCAACAGTGTTAATGCCACTCTTTTTCCCCCTGGGGAGTGATATCCATTTTCCAGATAGGTGCACGTGTTTTCACTTCATCGATTATGAACTGGCATGCCCTGAAAGCCTCCTTCCTGTGTGGGGAAGACACGCATATTGCAACACTGTCTTCTTTGATTCCCAGCCGCCCAAGCCTGTGTACAAGATTGACATCAGTTATGTGGTAGTTGTCAACTGCCTCCTTCACGATCCTGTCCAGCTCTTCAACCACCATTTCCTCATATGCCTCGTAAAAGAGCCACTGAATCTCCTTGTCCTCAGAGTTCTTCCTGACAGTTCCAAGAAAAATGACTATGGCTCCAGCCTCTGGGTTTCTTGTGTTCTCTATCAATTCGTTGACATCAATTTTTTTTCTCTGGACCGAGCATTTCAACTTACCACCAGACCTGTAACATGACACATATTGCATATATCATTAAATAATGTGCCTATGGGTTCAATGCGAAATTAACTCAGAGGGCTGATTCTACCCAGAGTGAGAGAAGGGTCAATGTCAGTACCGGTAATGCAATTGTAAAACCCACTTTCATATAATATGAATAACTGATTGTGATCCCTTTTTTCCTGTTCAGTGTGTATATCCATAGCAGAGTGGCCAGTGACCCAATAGGTGTGAATTTCGGCCCAATGTCGTTTCCGATCACATTGGCGTATATTAGTGAAGGCCCACCATGGATTGATGATATACTCAGTGCCCCCAGCAAGACTGAGGGCATGTTGTTCATTCCGGCAGCCATGGTTGAGAACAGATATCCGGAAAATATTATCTTCAGAGGGCCTTCCAGTGATGATATGTGAATCAGCAGATCCGATATGAGATGTGTAAAACCTTCCCTTCCAAGTCCAAAAACAACAAGATACATCCCCAATGAAAACAGGACAATCTGCCATGGAGCCTCCCTTATAACGCTTATGATATCTATCCCTGATCTGAAATGTGAAAATATGAGAACCAGTATTGCAGCTGACATTGCCACGAATGCAATTGGTATGTCGTAATAACCACCTATTGAATAGGCGGCAATGAGTACCATGATTGTTGGCAGTGCTATTTTGAATATATATGGTTCTCTGACAGCTTTACCGGGGTCCTCCAGGTCTTCTGCTTCATATCTGGCTGGGATTGATTTCCTGTAGAAAAGCCATAGAATCACAATTGACGAAGCTATTGATACCAGATCGGGAATGATCATCTCTCTGGCATAGCTGTTGAAGCTAATTTTGAAATAAGTGGTGCTGACGATATTTACAAGATTACTAACGGGCAAAGGAAGGCTTGCGGAATCCGCTATGAACCCGGTTGCCATTATGAATGGGATCACTTCCTTTTTGGGGAATTTGAGGCTGGTGAGTATCTCGTATACGATTGGAGTGAGTATAAGTGCCGTTCCGTCATTTGCAAAAATAGCCGATATAGCAGAACCCAGAAGGATTATTGAAAGAAACAGTGTTACTCCATTGCCCCCTGCAAACCTTGCAATCTTTAACGCTGCATACCTGAATACCCCCGCTTCATCAAAAATGAGGGATATGACTATTATTGCAATGAATGTGAAGGTTGCATTCCACACTATTCCCCATACAATGAGAACGCTTTCAAGATCAATTGTTCCCAGTGCCAGACTTACAACAGCACCAGCTAAGGCCACGTATCCTATTCCAATGTTTCTTGGTCTTTTAAGGACAATCACAAGTGTTGCCCCAAAGACTATTATGGATACAGGAAAAAGTATTCCTGGTTTAAACAGGGTATTCAGCCCTTGAACTATAACTCCGAGCCTTTTCTGGCTTCCTTGCCTGCGAGTTCCATGACCTTTTTCTCAATGGTATCCTGATGGACCTCACCTCATCCAGTGACTTCCCCTGAGGAACCGGGAGATTCCAGTCCACAATTTTTTTCTGCATAGGAGCAAGAATCCGTGCAGGACATGCATCCTGCAGTGAACATCCCATTACTGTTACTGAGTCTGCCACATCTATCATATTATTCTCAAACATCCTGGGTTTGGAGTGCGCTGGGTCAATCCCTTTTTCTCCCATAGCCTGGACAACCATCCGGTTCACAGAAGATGATGGGACGGTTCCGGCTCTATGTGCGCTCATACCCATATGTCTTGCAAATGCCTCGGACATCATGCTTCCCCTGGCATTTTCTACATATACGAACAGATAATTTTTCTCTTTCAAGAATTATTCAACTCCACATATACTTTTTATGAAGTCTCCAAAATGGCTGTCATTAATTCCGTAATATGTCCATTTTCCGTTCTTTCTCTTCGTGATTAAACCGGAATTCTCCAGTATTCCAAGATTTCTGGATACTGTCGACTGTGGCATTTTGAAAAGGTATTCAATTTCACAGACACATTTTTCTCCTCTCAGGATCAAAAGAAACATCCTCAATCTGGTTGCATCGGAAAGCGCCTTCATCTTCTTTTCAGCGCCCTTTATTTCACCTGCCCTTACTGGTTCTTCGAATGTTTTGAGAAGTTTACTGGATCCTTCAATGTCCTCCATGGAGCATATCCCTGCCTGAAGAATATGATCAAGTAATGGTTCACCCGAATCATCCATGAAACATGATTGATTGGATAGATTTAATTATTTATATATGTGGATATGATGATTTGAAACATCAACGAAGCTCCTCTTCCATACTTCAGAAAACTAAATAACGCAATTACCAATAGTATGTTATGCCACAGACAGCATTGATCATAGTTGATGTGCAGAAAGCCATGTTTCCTCCAGAAGACCCGGTCTTCAACGGTGAGGAAGTTGTTTCACGTATAGCAGATTTTGCAGGAAAGGCCAGGGATAAAGAGATTCCAGTAGTTCTTGTGCAGCACTCAGGCCCTCCAGGGAATTCCTTTGAACCAAACAGTCAGGGGTGGCAACTGAGAGATGAGATTCTTTCCGGTGAATCGGAACCTGTTGTTCATAAAGATACCCCGGATTCTTTTTTCAACACTGATCTGGATCTCATTCTGAAAAGCATGGATGTCAACCGTGTTATAATTTGCGGGATCCAGTCTGAGTTATGTGTTGACACAACCTGCAGATCGGCGTTTTCACATGGATACAGAGTTGTTCTTCTTTCTGACTGCCACACAACTTGGAAGAGAGGGGACTTGGAACCTCAACAGCTGATTTCAAACACAAACAGCATAGTTTCAGATTGGTTTGGTGACGTTATGACAGCGGGAGAGGCAGAGGAAAAAATTCTTTATGCAACTCCCTGAGGCGTACGGTTTTTTCACAGTATTTCATCTTCCCCCTTTCTCTGGACACAGTGCTGGGTGCTGCCAGTATTACAAAAAATGAGATCAGAGATCATTTCCACCTATTGTTAAGAATATAGTGCATTTCCAGCACCTTGGACGAATTTCATGTACTTCTAAAAAAATTAAGTAGTCTTATAATATATTGAAATAATGAAAGATGGCTTTTCCTATATTCCTTCAAAGGATTCTGTTGAAAGGACCAATATCAACTACCTTATGAAGAAGCATGGTTTCAGCACAATAAAAGAACTTTATGACTGGGCTGACAACAACCGTCTTGAATTCTGGGATGCAATGGTAAAAGATCTTAACATCACATTCTTCAGAAATTACACCAGTGTTTTTGACGATTCAGAAGGAAGAGTATGGACAAAATGGTTCACCGGAGGCACAGTTAACATTGTTTACAATACTGTTGAAAAGTGGAAATACCATGAAGGATACGCCATAAAGTATGAAGACGAGAATGGAAGAAAACGGTATATAACATTTAAGGACCTGGATGAACTCACCGGAAAACTTGCCGGTAGCCTCCTTGATCTTGGGGTAAAGAAGGGCGATAGGGTGGGCGTATACATGCCCCTGAATCCGGATTGCGTGATTGCCTTCTATGCAATAATGAGAATGGGGGCAGTCTCTGTTCCAATATTCTCTGGCTATGGCAGGGATGCTCTGCAGACAAGGATTGATGATGCCGGCATAGAGTATCTTTTCACATGGGAAAGTTACATGAGAAAGGGTAAAGAGATAAGAATGGCGGACACAGCAAGATCTGTTGAAAACGTAAAACTCATCATTGCCGGTTCTACCGATCTGAAGGAGAGTGAGATCTCTTTTGCGGAACTTCTTGAAGGTGGAAAGTATACGGAATCTGTACACACTCAAAGCGAGGACCCGGCAATAATGCTGTATACATCAGGCACAACTGGGAAACCCAAGGGGACAGTGCACGTTCATGGGGGGACACTTGTCAATGTTACAAAGGAAGTTAAGTACTACATGGATGCACGCCCCGGAGATACACTCTTCTGGATCACAGATCTGGGATGGATGATGGGCCCCTGGGCAATAATAGGATCAAACTGTCTGGGATCATCAATATTTCTTTATGACGGTGCCATTGACTTTCCCAACCCCGACAGGATCTGGGACCTGGTGGATGGAAATGGGATTACCCTTCTTGGTGTTTCCCCAACTCTAATAAGAAATTACAAATTCAAGGGTATTTCCAAGGCACTGAAAGGTATCAGGGTGTTCGGTTCCACAGGTGAGCCATGGGATCAGGAAAGCTGGTCATACCTTTTCAATGTACTTGGATCGGGGAGAGTCCCCATTGCAAATGTATCAGGTGGAACAGACATAATAGGATGTTTTCTCGCTTCCACTCCGGCTATTCCACTAAAACCAAGATGCCTTTACAGAGGGCTTGGCATGAATGTTTCTGTATTCGACGAAAGCGGAAATGAGATACTCGACCGCATAGGTTACCTTGTGGCCAGAGAACATGCCCCTTCCATGACAAGAGGCATCTGGAATCAGCCTGAAAGATACCTTGAGAGCTACTGGTCAAAATATTCAAATGCATGGAATCAGGGTGATTGGGCAGAGATGGACGAGGATGGCTATTTCTATCTCTACGGAAGGGCTGACGAAGTCATAAAAACTTCAGGAAAGAGGATTGGGCCCAACGAAGTTGAGGATTCAGTATTGAAGGTCTCCGATGCAAGTGAGGCTGCAGTGATTGGAATTCCCGATGCGGTAAAAGGAGAAGCCATTGTAGTCTTTTATACAGGGAGAGATGGCGATGATACTATTGCACTCATAAAGAATCAGGTTGAGAAAAGCCTGGGCAAATCTTTTTCCCCAAAATATATAATAAACCTTCAAACCCTCCCCAAAACCAAAAATGGCAAAATACTCAGGCGTGTTCTCCGTACAACGTTTCTCGGGCAGGATCCAGGGGATATAAGTAACATTGAGGATAAATCTGTCATAGAACAGATAAGGGAAAAGGCTGAAGAGGTCAGGGGTGCAAGAAATGGAATCACGTGAATTCCATGTCAAAATTCTTTCTGATGGTTCTTTCTCACTTGACCCCGGATCATTTTTCGGAACTGTGCCCAGGCCAATCTGGAGCAGACACTTTTCTCCTGATGACAGGGGAAGGGTGAAGCTTGCACTGAACATTCCATTTTTCATTGGGAGAAAGTATTCGTTTCTCATAGATTCCGGAATAGGAAACACCTTTGATCCCAGGAAGGCTGAAATTTTCCAGTTCACCAAAGAATCCGATCTTCCTGAACAGGTCAGCAGATTCTCCTCTCCGGAAAAAGTCGATTTCATAATACATTCACATTTACATTTCGATCATGCGGGCCACTCCATTTCTATGGGGAAGGGAAACAGGCATTTCCCCAATGCAAGAATAGTGGTCCAGAAAGAAGAGGTACATAATTTAAGAAAGACAAACGAGATAACCAGATCAAGTTATGGAATGACAATAAACAGGTCTGACAGCAGGCATCTTTCTCCTGTTGATGGCAGCAGGAATATCAAGAGCTGTATTAGGGTGATCAGAACCGGCGGTCACACCTCAGGTCATCAGGTGATTTTAGTTGATGACGGACCACTAAAAATAATGTACCCTGGAGATCTCATACCCACGGTTTTCCACATTAAACCAAACTACATAACGGCAATAGACACTTTCCCTCTGGAAACTCTCAGGATGAAGAAGAAGATCATTGATAAAGCAATAAGGGAAAACTATGTATGCATTTTCAACCATGATGTGAATATATTGGCTGGACGCATCACAGGAAGCGTTTCAAAGCCAGAAGTGATACCTGTGGACATCTAGATTTTTATGGTGTCCTGCTCAGAGAGAATAAGATCCATTGCGAGTTCTGCTATATCAGTGGCGTAAAGGCCGATTCTTGATATCTCTTCCAGGGTTGCTGCTTTTGTATATATGTCCTTTATTGATCTGTCCTTGAGCAGATCGCTTCTCAACCCCAGAACCTCGTCCTTCCTGTTTATTATGCTGTTCAGATTCGTATATGATCTTGAATAGAATGCATTTATGGATTCCCTGTACATAACCTGGACAGTTGTCAGGAAACTGATTATCCCATCTGTGCCATCTTCCACACCAACTGCAGATCCCTTCCATATTTTTGAAAGGTTTACAGTATGATCAGCTATCCTTTCAAGTATCCTTGAAAGTATGAGGGAGAAAGTGCTGTTTGTATCTGAATGGCCACCCTTGAGAACTTCCCTGTATATGTACCACTGGTACCTGTCAACATCGTCATCCCTTTTTTCTATGCTTTCCAGCAGTTCCGGGTCTTTCTTCCTTATCCCTTCTATGACGTCATCTAACATTGTCTCCACGTTCAGAGACATCCTCCTTACCGAATTGTTGAGCGGAAATGATGATGAATCCAGTACATTCTGCAGAACTATTGTGTTGGCGGACTCCTCGAATATCTCCACACCCATCACAACCTTGGAAAATCTTCTTATCTCCTCCCTTAGATCCGGTTTCATATGCCCCTTTGTCCTTATGATCAGGGTTTCAAAATTGGAGATGTAAAACGAAGTCATGGTTCTCTGCAGTAGGTTTCGATCCCTGACCTCGCCCTCAATGTTTATTGTCTTCACAACTTCCCTGGGGTCAACTGATTTCCCACGAATAAGAAGATTTCCGTCTTCTTCCTCAAGGACAAGTTCTGATCCTCTTTTCAGTCCATTTTCTTTCGCCCACTTTGATGGCAGAGATACTATGAATGTTGATCCTCCAGTTTGTTGCACTTTTCTAGTTATTGTCTCCATAATTCATGAGGGAGATAATATATATTGTATTTATTGTTTTTGAGAAATAAGATTCTCTATAAAGATCTATTGTCCCGTCAGTTACCGGAGAAAAAAGAGTGCGGGACCATTCCCTTACAACATAATCAGAAGAGTTTCTTTCTTATGACACCCGTGATTTTCTGCTTCAATTCAGGTGAAACTTCCTCTATGTTGTGTGCTGCCTTGGCGTGATCCGATATTTTCAAAAAGAGATCGTCATTGCTTTTTGATGAGGTTACAAAATCGCAGTCCATTCCTATGTCCTTGCATTTAAAATGATAACTTGCCATTGTTTATCAACTCTTAACAAGAAATAAGATCATTTTAAACTTTACGACCGTTGGCCAGCGCGAAATTTGTAATTTAGTTCGTTAGGAGAATCAAACTTTAGATATACTGCATATCCATTTTCAGTGAGATTTGAAGTGAAAGATCCGGTTACAGGAAAAAGTGTCATACAGGTTATTGGAACATCTTCCAATGCGGGAAAATCGACCATTGCCATGGCAATTTGCAGATTTCTCAGCAGAAAGGGATATGGCGTTGCCCCTTTCAAATCAATGAACATGTCACTCAACTCAGTTGCAATAGAGGGAGGATATGAGATACCACGATCTCAGTGGCTTCAGGCTTTTGCGGCATCTACACCGCCATTGAAAGAGATGAGCGCCATACTGCTTAAACCTGAAGGAAAGAATGGATCTCAGGTCATTGTTAACGGAAAAAGCATGGGGGTCATGTCAATTGATGAATATTACAGCTACCTCGTTGAGAACGGAAAAAGAGTTGTGAAAGATTCCCTTGATTTCCTGTGTGATCATTTTGATGTGGTTGTAGCTGAGGGGGCAGGTTCACCTGCTGAGATAAATCTCTTGGATAGAGATATTGCAAACATCTATGTATCTTCCATTTACAATACGCCTGCAATACTTGCCGGGGATATCGAGAGGGGGGGTGTTTTTGCTTCACTGTTCGGTACAATAAAACTCATGCCCAGATCAGATCTTGTGAAAGGAATGATCATCAATAAGATGAGGGGCTCCAGGGAACTCCTTAATAACGGCATTGAAAAAATAGAGAAACTGACAGGGGTTCCTGTCATCGGCATACTTCCCTATGTGGAAGGCGTTTTTCTCCCGGGGGAGGATTCACAGGATTATTACAGCACAAGGCTTGACAACCGGAAGATCTGCCTGGTGAGATATCCAAAAATGGAAAATTACAGTGATACCGATCCGTTCATCATATACGGGATTGGATACCACAATGTTTCAGCATCCAACATCAGTGATCTAGATATTGCAGAAACCATAATCCTTCCGGGATCAAAAAATGTGGAAAGTGATCTGAAATATATAATTGACTGTGGAATTGGAGAAAAATTGAAATCTGCCCGGAAGAGAGGATCAACAATAATAGGAATCTGTGGAGGATATCAGATGCTTGGAAAGATCATTTCAGATCCGGAGGGGACTCAGATAAGGAATGGTAGAATTGAAGGGCTTGGCTTCCTTGATCTGACAACCGAATATTCAAGGGAGAAAACTGTGGGTTCTGTTGAATATAAACTTGAATATCATGGATTTCAACGGCCCTCAACAGGAAGGGGTTATGAGATACATTATGGGACAGTTTTTTCCAATGAAAAGCAACACCTTCTCAGTATTGGCGGAAGGAATGAAGGGTCCGTGTCTCCTGATGGAAAAATAATTGGAACGAATGTTCATGGAATTTTTGAGAACAGAGATTTTATCCACCATATAACCGGCGAAAAAATACCTGATGTGATCTACAGTGAAGAGCTTATGAGAAGAATAGACATCATTACAAATTCTTTTATTGAAAACATGGATATGAGTTACATAGAGAGACTTGTAAAATGACTTTGAATTCGCTTGAAATAAGCCTGTCCGTCCTGGTTGGATCATTACTGGTGGATTTTCTTTTCGGGGAGCCCAGGAGCTATATCCATCCAAATGTTGTAATCAGGAAGATAGGTACATACTTTGATCAGTTCTTCAGAGTCTGGAAGAACAAGGCAGCTGCTGGTTTCCTGTACATAGTCTTTCTTTCTGCACTCTGCCTCATACCGGTGCTTGCAGTTCTCAGAGTTCTGACCTTTTTTTCTATCATCTATGTAGTGGCCGCAATTATTGTTCTGAAAAGCACATTCTCCATAACAGTAATGGGTGAAGATATCAGGCCCATTATAAGATCCCTGGACGATGGCAGCCTGGATGAATCCAGAATGTACCTTTCAAGGCTTGTCAGAAGAGATACTTCGAACTTGAAAGAATCAGAAGTTGCTTCAACTACTATTGAATACATATCAAAGGGAATAGTGGATGATGTTTTCACTCCTCTCATGTTTTTTGCAATATTCGGAGTTATTGGAGCCCTTTTCACAAGAGTGGTTAATGTTCTTGATAACCTTGTTGGGTTCAAGAACAGGAGAAACCGGGAATTCGGTAAATGGACTGCAATCACCAAGACACTTGTGAATTACATACCAGCGAGAATAGGATCGTTCATAATATTCTTCAGCTCGGAATTGCTGAACTACAGGGTTCAGGGAGTCTCTTCCAGAAAGGTTGCATGGATGGTTGAAAGCGCAAACAATGGCTGGCCAATTGGCGCCTATTCCAGTGCCCTAAATCTGAGAATTGAAAAAAAGGGATCTTATATAATAAATGAAACAGGTTATGAAGCCACTTCTGGAGATATCAAAAGAGCGTTGAGGATATATTACCTGTCATTCTATGTTTTTCTCATTATATTTGTTATTCCAGTGATGGTCCTTCTATATCTGGCACATCTCTGAATAGCAAATCAGTCAAAACTACCTAAACTGGCTTGTGGATCACGGATGATACAGCACGGTTGATCCTGCGTATCTCACCCAGAGGGTCTTCTGAATTGTATATAGATCTACCAGCAATTATATAGTCGGATCCGTTCCTTATGGCATCAGCTGGATTTCCACCCTGGGCGCCTATACCTGGAGAGACAATCATGAGTTCTTTGCCCTCTT
>JAMCUD010000069.1 GCA_023379355.1 Thermoplasmatota archaeon | reverse complement strand
AGGCTATGGAAATTGGTCCGGCGTCTGAATCGGAGATAATAAGTTACCTCAGAAGAGATTTCTTCGGAATACGGGAACATCTTAAGTCACTGTTCTCAAGGAACCTACTTGCCCGTGACTCATCCAGGAAATATGTCTATGTTCCAGAGAAATACCGCAGGGAGGATGCGATATTCATCTTCCTTAATGCACTTATAAAGAACTTCGGCTATTTCTCCAGGGGACTTATTGAAGATATGCTCCAGTTAAAAATAGATCAGAATTTTTCTGACTGCATCCACAAATTGGAGGAATCAGGAAAAATCTCGGAACTGCTTATGGCCTCTGAGAGACGGCTTATTTATGTCCAGAAAAATTTTTCAGGTAATGATGGAAATAGTCAAATAGCAAGGATAATATCACCCAAGGACTACATGGCTCTTTTCTTCAAGCAGTACCTTAAATCGACCTTTGGATCAGCAGGCCTTTATTTTTACTACACTGAGGGTGAGATCAGGACCGCATTTTCAGTCAAGAAAACAGCAAGGAATCTCACTGTAGGAAAAATAATAGGGGACAGATCATACAGGGACCAGATAAAGAAGGAATTCAACAACCTGGGCTATGCTGTTTCATTTTCCTGATGATGGAAATAGGTTTCATTACAAGGATAATTTTTTAAGAACATATCCATTGATTAAGAATGCTGGATCTTTCCACTTTCTTTGAAGCACTGTCCCTTGTAATCTCTGCCTTCCTTCTTGCCGTTATTATATCAGCCCTCCGCAAGAGAAGGCTGAAGATCCTTCGATATATTCTAACGGTATTTGCACTTATATTTGCCCAGGATATTGTCCTCCTGCTTCAGGTATTTTACATAATCCCCTACGCAGCCTACGACACGGATCTCTTTGTACTGGTGGACCTTGCAATACTTGCGCTGTTTTACGCCGGAATAGTGAGAGGTAACTGAATTTGGACCATAGCCCTGCTCGTGATAGGCTGCTTCAGATAATATCGGAAAATCCCGGAATCCATTTCAGGGAGATCCAGAGATTATCCGGAATGGCCGTGGGGCAGACGGAATATCATCTATACCAGCTGGAAAGATCAGAGAAAGTAATGATCAGGGAAGACGGAAAAAACAGGAGGTATTTTATTCCAGACCAGGGGAGCCTGCTGGAAAGAAAAGTCATCTTCTACCTGAGGGGTAATTATTCCTCATTCATTATCCAGAATCTTATCAGGAAGAAAGATATGGAAACTCATGAGATCATAAAAGGAAGGAGATCCAAACAGGAAAAATTAAGGGAAGCCTTGGGAAATATGGAAAAAGACGGAATAATTCTTAAAAAAGCCGTTGACGGATTGGAGACCATAACTCTGGCGAACAGGGATCATGTGATACAAATCCTTAAAAAATACAGAAAAGGCTTCATTGGCATGCTGGAAGAAAATCTCTATTCATTGCTGGATGAATCCTAGAATTTCCTTCTTCTGTAAGAAGCATAAGTCATCCCTATAAGTCCAGTTCCTATTCCAACTCCGGCAATTAGCTCCTCAATATGGATGATAAGAAAGTTATATGCTCTGTCAAGTTCCTGCTTTATCACAGGGTATGAGAATATGTTCAGGCCATAAATTGTGAAATAAGGGTCCTGGAATATAGTGCTTACTCCATTTGTATAATTGTACCTGAATAGTATAAGTGATTCCCTGTTATTTGAGATAGTATAATTTGAAGAGACATTTTGGGTAATGCCGTTGAGTTCGTAGTTATTTTTCCACCAGAATTCCGCAAAAGTGCTGTTTGTTGTGCTGTTTGAGAAAACGAGTCCTCTTCCAAAATCATGACCGTGCCTGTCAAATGAATTTACCTGAGGTTTCAGGGTGAAGAAATTGAACCTGCTGTTTTCTGCTATACCCTGCGCTATGACTACATATCCTGTTCCCGGAACCTGTTTACTGAACTTAAGGTAATAGGTGATTTCCAGGGTGGAGTTAATTGAATTGTTTCCAACATACGGATATGAATTATTGCCGTACCTTGTAATGTTTACCTCCACATGAACTGTTAGAGGTTGCTGCATGCTCTTAGGAAATGGATTACCCGGAGACATCATTGAACCAGTAATGTCAGGCCTCATGAATAATGTCGAAGAGTATGATATATTATCACTGCTGGACTTTGCATTCCACCTGCCCATTCTCAGTATTGCTGAATAGGCAAAATGCTGGTTGTTAATATCCCTAACCAGAAGAATTTTCTCAAGGGAAAGATTGAATGACGTGGTTTTATTCACTGTTATTTCCACCGTCGGATAAGAAAAGGGCATTATATTGCCAGAAGGATGCTGAGGAACCTGGGCATAGGATACTGCGGGGACAGCAACCAGCAGAAACATAACAGAAAGAACCATCAGTCTTTTCAATAATTACATATAGTGTTCTTCCCATAATTATTTTTGGTACAATACTTCACCTGGTTTTTTCATGAGTTGATAGCTGATCACAACTTCTGGATAATTTGCTGAAAACTTCAAAAACCTTCTGTTTAAACCTTATAAAGGATTTGAGAATGAGTTAAAATTAAGTCGGTGAATCTATGGCTTGCTCAAATATAATGGGAAGAAGTAATAATCATTCCCGGTATAGAGTCTCTGGACAACAGTTGAATTAATAAACCCAGGAACAAAGGATTAGCATGTTTGAAACTACTGGAATATTTACTTTGATAGGCATAATCACCGGAATTCTTACCGGAATAACCGGGTCAAGTGGAGTTATAGTGGTAGTTCCTTCAATGACCTTTCTGGGGCACTCGTTTCACATAGCCGTGGGAACGAGCCTTATGGTGGATGTTATTACAACTGCCTCTGTTGTATATGTTTATACAAGAGGAAAGAAAATAGACTGGAAAATTGGCCTTATACTTGGAGGAGGGGCATTGGTTGGTGCACAGATAGGGTCCCATGTGGCCATTTTTGTGAGCGACAGGCCACTGGAGATTGTATTTGCACTGATGGCGCTTGTCATGGCTTTCCAGTCTTTCAGGAGAGCTAAATCCGGCCTTAAAATTAAACACAGGGAACTTCCACATCCTTATGCCTTAGGTTTTCTCATAAGCCTACCTATTGGAATACTTACTGGTACACTGGGTACCAGCGGCGGAATAATGTTCATAGCTGTAATGATGATACTTTATTCCATGGATCCTAAAACCATGGTAGGCACTGCAACCATGGCTATGTTTGTTTCTGCAATCAGCGGTACAGCCGGTTATCTGGTGCTCAACAGTGTTGACCTTATTGGCGGCTTTATAATAGGAATTGTATCGCTCATATCGGGATTCTATTTTGCCAAAATGGCCCTAAAGATGAAAGACAGTACGATTTATTATTTCCTTGGTTCAGTCTTTCTGGTGGTTTCAGTTCTTGAATCTATAACCATAGTTACGGGAATATGACAGAACTTTCCTGGGAGACTCGAGAATAACCTTCAATGGCAAAATGCACAGGCACTAGGTAAACAAAAAATGCATTTAAGCAGATTTCTGCCCCTGTAAGGGTGAAAATGTTTTATAGTTCTTTTCCGGGAAAAAGCCACTGATCTTGCGATGAATTAATTCCAATAGCAAGGTTGTTATGGTCAAAAATAAAAAAACCCGCCTGTTTCTGATAATTCAAGCATGGTGAGATTGCAAGAAAAGATATTGTGGAAATGATCAATTCGTTTGGATATCACGGCTGAAACGCAGTTAAAAGATCAGCTACATCGGTGCTCCCGCCCTTGAAACAGTGTCACAGACATCACAGAGCCGAACCGGAAAAAACTGTTTTCTCTCAGAATTGAATACAGTAAGGTATACGCCTCTAAAGATTTTTGAGGAAATAAACCGGAAGACAGGATTGCTACGATCAGGAAAATTCTTCTTCGAGTTCCAGCATGACCAGGTTAAGCACTTCCTCGAAAGTTCGTCCTGTGTACTCTCTCAGCCCTCCCATTTCGGTTCTCAGTCTGGCTAGAAATTCCCCCTCTTCCTGTTCAAATTCTATGTTACAAATTGTCTCCTGCAAAAAATACACCTTCTTTTGCGGAAATAAAGGTATCTTAAAAAGATTTGTATTCTGCAGGGTATTGGGATCATTTGCGGTTGTTGAAATCTATGAGCACCCTTCCCAGTACCTTTCTCTCCTTTATCAGTCCATACGCATCATTAATGCCTTTAAGATCAGTGTGTGTGTCTGAAACATGTCCTATTTTGCCTGAAGAAGTCAGATCAAGTACTTTTTTCATATCGTCCCTTGTGGAACTTATGCTGCCATGAATTGAATTCCCCTTTAGAATAATGTTTCCCAATGGAAGGTTTACAGGTTCTGGTCTCAGATTCCCTATAACTATCATCCTTCCCGCCGTCCTGAGTGATCTGAGGGACTGCTCGAATGTTGCCAGGCCAACGGTTTCAAGTACAATATGAACACCATCTCCTGTTATTGCCTTGATATCCTTTGCAAAATGGTCACTCATTTCAACAACATGATCGGCACCTATTTTTTTCAGGTGATCTTCCTTCCACTTTGAGCTTGTTTCCGCAATAACTTCGGCACCAAGAGCTTTGGCAACGTTTATGGCATTTGTTCCAACGCCTCCTCCTGATCCTGTGATGAGGATTTTGTCCCCCTCCTTTATCTGACCTACCACTTTTATTGCATGGTATATCATGCCGGTAACACATGCAGTTATAACAGCAGACTCAGTTGGTACATTTTTCGGAACCTTTACAAGACTTCTTTCACTGACTTTCACATACGGTGAATAAGCACCGTCAAGTGCTTCTCCATACGTTTTCTTGGCTGGACAAAGATTTTCCCTTCCTGAAAGGCAGAATTCGCATTTCCCGCAAGGTTCATAAATAAGGCTGGCAACGAAGTCCCCTTTCCTGAAATCCTTTACTTCTGAACCTGCTTCATAAACATGTCCGGCAATTTCATGGCCCGGGACTATTGGTAGCTTCACTCTTGGAAAGTATCCCTCCTTTGTAAGTATGTCACGGTAACATATTCCAGTCATGTCCTGTTTTACAATTACCTCATTTGGTCCAGGAACAGGAATTTCTCTCTCCTCCAGGACGAGATCCCTGTTGAGATTTTTTAATACTGCAGTCTCCATGGAAGAATATTGTCTTGTGCTTTAAAGATATATTCAAAATGCAAGCGGGTTTCAATTAAATTCTGTTTTTATTTACAAGATTACAGCAAATATAAATGCAGGTATTTACAATCCCGAATAATGAGTGACTCTAGAACCATCAGAGGATGTATCTTTGACCTGGATGGAACACTTCTGGATTCAGTTGATTGTAGAATAAAAGCATGGAAAGATGCATTTGACAAGGAAGGAATACCTGCAGAATCCTCTAAAATACGGCCACTGATTGGAATCCCTGGGGAAGAACTTGTTAGAAGAATAGGTGGAGATCCTAGGAAAATTGAGATGATGCAAGAGGAGAATTTCAGAAGGTCTTTGGTTAATGTTCAATATTTCCCGGATGTGTACCCTACCATGAATGAATTATACAGGCAGGGCTTTAAAATATGCATCGTAACATCCTCCAGAAAAAAAATGATTGAGAGTATGCAGCTTCCTGTTCATGACTATGTGTGCATAGACGATGTAAAGAAAGGGAAACCGGATCCTGAACCTTACCTAATGGCTCTGGAAAAGATGCACCTTAAAGGCAAGGAGGTCATTGTTGTTGGAGATGTTGAGACAGACCTCATACCTGCCAGGGATATAGGATCTGTTGCAGTTTTAGTAAGACATGGAAGGAAAATTGAAACAGACATTGCAGATTTTTACATCGATGAAATAAAGGAGATCATACCTCTTATAAAATTTATCAATAAAACTGGACATGTTTAATTCCAATACCGCATTTCAGCATGATGAGTTATGATACTGGCTGAAGTGACTTATATTACAATTGGAAAAGGTGTATCCGCTGCAGAATATGTGAACAGGGCTCTTGATTATTTCAGGAAATCAGGCGTCAGATTTTATCCAAACAGCATGTCCACCGTAATTGAGACAAAGACCGTGGAAGAGGCTTTCAGGATTATTGCGGGCGCTGAGAACGAATTGATTGAAGCGGGGGTACCAAGGGTAGAAACCGTCATAAAGATAGATCACAGGGTCGATCTGGAAAACTCAGTATCCAGGAAACTTGAGGCAATAGGGCAGAAACATACGCTATAAGTGTCCAGTTATATTGACATACTTTCAAATATCCACGAATTATAACCTCAAAAGTGGAAAGAACTGGAAGCAGTTTGAAGCACCTGAAGATTAACCAGTTGGGTCTAAGGCATGCCATTTCACAGGCTACAGCCCTTAACGCTCCCGGCGGTACAATTGTGCTCTATGTTACAAGCATAGCGGCTTTGATGACATTCACCTTTTCCTCTTACCCGAACGGTGCGTTTGCTATACCTCTCATACTTGTCCTGTCACTTGTCATATATGCTCTTATGAGTTTTTCAATGTATGAATTCTCCAAGGAGATTTCGAGTTCAGGAGGGTATTATTCTTTCGTCAGTCGGGGTCTTGGTTCAAGCGCAGGATATGTTACAGCACTCTCGTATGTTAGCTATCAGTTCCTGAGTTTTACCGGATTTGGTATACTGGGATTTATAGGCTTTATTTACGGTGTTTTTCCCCAACTGGGGATCCACCTCCCATACCAGGAGTTTCTATGGATACCAATAACAGTAGCCTTTGTGTCCCTTATTGCTGTCCTCATATACAGTGGAATCAAGCCGTCTTTGAAGTTCGTTTCTTTTACAATAGTGATTGAACTCTCATTTTTCCTGGTTACATCCATATACCTGCTCCTGAAGTTTCATAACAGCCTATCAATTGCACCTTTCACGGCTTCACCAGTGGGCAACAATCCCCTCATACTTTCCACCATGATGATATACTCGATAGGCACCTTTGTCGGCATTGGAGGTTCAATACCCATAGCGGAAGAGACAAAAAACCCCAAAAGGAATGTACCCCTTGCCATTATTTCAACAATAATTATTCTTGGAGTTGTCATTGTTATTTCATCATACGCGCAGGTCATAGCATGGGGGTTTTCCAATATGTCCACATTCGGCAATAGCGCAAATCCATACCCGGTATTGTCAATATATCATGCAAACTTCGGGATTCTAAGTGCCGGCATTTACGCCTTGCTGATCATACTTGTCATAAATTCATATTTTACCGCAACTGTTTCGCTTGGCACAAACGCCACCCGGGTATTGTTTTCACTGGCAAGGGAGAAAGTTATCAACGAAAAGATATCCAGAACACACCCCAAACACGGTTCGCCAACATTTGCAACCCTTCTAGTGGCAGTAATTTCCACAGGTGTTGTTATAGCAACGGGTGTGGCATTTGAACTTGCAAACCCGGGAGATCCGGTTCAGGCCCTCATATACGCTTCCCTTTTCCTTCTTATACTTGAGAGTCCCATCTCATACCTGGTCCATATACTGACAAACAGTTCGCTCTACATATACCTGAAAAAAGAGGGAAAGAAAATCAGCCTCCTGAAACATGTATTAATACCAACAATATCCTCCATTACACTTATTTTCGCGATCTTTATTGCAATTGATTTTGATCTCAGCGCCCCGTATGTTTATGCCATATATGGATCAATAGTTTGGATAGTGGTCATAATCCTGGCAACAGTGGTCATGAGAACAAAATTCAAACAGAAGCTTGAACTGATAGGTGATTTTTCTCTCTAAGGGTTTTCAAGTGAAAAATAAAAATTTGTCTTTACCGTTGATGGAACAGTATTTTACAAAATGGGATTTTACTCCCTTATACCTCTTTCTGATATAAAGTAGGTAAGAAGCACAAGTACCACCGCAAGAATAAACAACCCAAGCATCCATATACCAAGCTGGGACATCTGCGAACCGGATAGCGTTCCGTTTATTATAACTATCCTTATTGATTCCGCAGACCATGATACTGGATTGTACTTTGCAACAGTCCTGAGCCACCCTGCCATAAGTGCTGGAGGAAACATTGCATAGCTTGTGAAAAGCAGAGGTAGGTTAATGAGGTTCAGTATTCCAAACAGTGAATTAGGCTGGGTTATCCTTATTGCTATCAGATTGAATATTGATGCGAATACAAATGATATCATTATCACTGCCGCTACAAGAACACCAACATCAAACAGTGTGAAACCGTGTGCAAACTTAAGACCGTCAGGTAAAATCAGTGCTGCGGCAATCAGTATAATGACCTGAATCACTATCCTGGCAATAGCAGAGAATATCTTTGAAAATACTATTGAACTTCTCCTGATTGGGGCAATAAGGAACCTGCCGAGAGTTCCAAGCCTTCTGTCAAATATCAGGTTGACTCCTGTAAACATTGCCGTGAAAAGCCCCGTTATTGTAAGGACTCCTCCAAGTATGAAAGTTATGTAGTTTGGTGCACCCTCCAGGATACTGCTGTTCCCAGAAGCAGCCAGTCCTGCAAGACCAGCAAAAGCGCTACCAAACAGAGCTATCCAGAAAAACGGCTGAATCAGCCCCGTGACCAGTGAAATTGGATTCCTGTACCATTTCTTGAATTCTCTTGATGTCAGTGGACCTAGACCGCTCATCTTCTCAACCTCCTCATGTTAAACATCGTCTGCCTGAAATCACCGGCATCCTCCTGCCTGATTTCCTTTCCTGTATATTCCAGAAATACGTCGTCAAGAGAGGGTTTCTGGACAGTCATGCGAGTGACAAAAAGACCGTTTTTTGAAATGTACGATATCACTCCAGGAAGCTCAACATCAGAATCCTGCACTGTTAGCCTGACACTGTTCGGCCCGGCATCCTTTGAGTTTACCAGATTAGGGTATTCCTTCATTTTTTCGGCATCTCCCTGGGTCTTGAACGTCATCTGTATGATGTCACCCTTAAGTTTTGTTTTGAGTTCTTCGCTTGATCCTGTGACAAGAACCTTTCCATGATCAATTATGGATATGCGGTTTGCAAGAGCATCAACCTCTTCCAGATAATGGCTTGTAAGTATAATTGTAACGTCAAGCCTTTCCTGTATATCCCTTACATATTTCCACATCTGGCTCCTTGTGGTTACGTCAAGGCCAAGGGTAGGTTCGTCCAGGAACAGGATCTTGGGATCATGAACAAGACCTGCTATTAACTCCAGCCTTTTCCTCATACCTCCTGAGTACTGTTTTACCAGCTTTGTTGCCGAGTCCTCAAGATTGACAAGTTTCAGGAGCTTCTCAATCTGTTCAGATGCCTGTTGCCTGGGAACATCATAGAACTGGGACACCATTCTCAAATTTTCATATCCACTCAGGTCTTCGTCAGTAGTAAGGTCCTGGGGAACAACCCCTATGCTTTTTCTCACATCCAGTGAATTCTTAACAATATCGTAACCGTTTACAATTGCGGAACCTGATGTGGGGGCTACCCTTGTCACAAGCATGTTGATCGTGGTTGTCTTTCCAGCCCCGTTTGGACCAAGAAGGCCGTAGATTTCTCCCTCTTCTATTTCAATATTGAGCTTGTCAACCGCAGTGAACTTTCCATTGTAGACTTTCGTAAGGTTTTCAGTTTTGATCATTAAAGTCATTATTTCACCTCATTATCTTCATAATTTATTTGAACTTTCAAATCAGCTACGTAGTGATAACGGAAATCCGATATCGGTTCAGTATTCTCATAATATATCTAATTCTTTCGTTGTAATTTATATCTGAATTAACTATCTGTTTCTCCTTAGGGCCATCATTTTGGAAGCAAATACGCTTCCGAACAGGTCCAATAACTCCTCTTCACTGAATAGCCCCGCGATGCTTACGAATTTGGGATTGAGTGGCCTGTATGGCGGTATTGCCTCAATCTTTACTGTCATCTGTATATAGAACTCTCTGGCAGGTACTTCGTATCCCTCAGGAAGTACAACAGTATTCATAGCGAGAAACCACTTGAACCACTCCTTGAACAAACTGATTCTCCGTGATATTTCGCTCTCCTCCTTTTTCTTCCGGTTAAACAAGCCGGGTTTATCCCGGTTGAATGCTTTCATCTCTTCGGACAGATTTCCGTATTTCTGATCAACCTGCCACATGAACTCGTTAGGAAACAAAGTAACATACTGAATTACACTATATGTTAAATGATTTTCTCCTGTACTATTTTCTTATTGCTACGCCAGGGAATATTTTATGAGATCTGGCAATTTTTGTTCTTGAAGTTACCGTGGCTAAAATTTATATATTAAGCGACGGTAATCTCATGTTTTCCTTTGTTGATTGATGAAATAAATAACAGACTTGACATGGAATGTACAATAAATGTCAAGACAAATATGAGGATCTTTCAGTTCAAGACCTTTGAAAAATCTCCAATTCCAGTATCTCTGACCATAGGAAATGGGCTTGTGGAAGACCTATTCTACCTTTCTGATGTAAACGAGGATGACAGGGAGTTGCAGATTTTTCTCAGAGAATCAAAGGCTGTCCGATCAGGAAATCTCTGGGTCTTCAAATTGACCAACCAGGACTACGAGTCCCTAACACTTTTTGCTGATCTGGTTGCAATACCCTCAGTCGTCATTAATTACAAGATGATTGTTTCCAAAACACACGTTATAAATTTCAGATTCAATTCTAGTGATCTGGTCGAGGTTACACGATTCCTGTCCAAGGCCACAGATTCATTCAGGAATTTTGAGATAGTTTATCTTGGAGAGTCCTCTGGGGTTAGATCCATTTTTAATGACCTTAACAAAATTCTCCCCCTTTACTACCTTTCGGTCCGAGTGCATGTGCCCGATTCCGATATGGCACTTGTATCAAGGGCTTCTATAAAATGGACAAGGGAGCAGAAATACAAATCTACCGACAACTCATATTATGCGGTTTATTATTTCGATGAACCAGTCAGTCAGCCCCCTGGCATACTTACAGAAATAGATGCAGGTAAAGGCCTGTATTTCCGGAAAAGCAACAGCAGGATAATAATTGAATATCTTCACGATTTTCTGGCACAGTCTTATCCTTCTTTCATGGAGATACAGGGGCTGTCTGATCATTACATCACCATAGAAACTGTTGTTACCAGAGGAGTTGTCAAACAACACCTTCTTACAATGAAAAATGTAGTAGAAAAATTTCCGGGATGGGTCCTGGAGATAAATTCAGTCGTTCCCTTTGAGAAAATCTGATTTTTAGCAGTTGTTTGTCATACATTTCCAAGCATATCATTATTTATATATTTCTATAGTATCACACCTTTGACATGAAGAGAAATATTCTTTCAATAATAGTTATTGCTGTTGCATTAATGGTTCCAGCTGTTGCAACCGCCTCAGTAGTTATAAGTGACCCAATAAGTGTTGGAGTATCTGACACCGGGTCGAACCACGTTTTTATTGCCGAGGGTCCCGGCTATGGAATTGCTAATGGTCTTGGTTACATTACGATCCATGGAAACAACAGCAAGACCAGTAATGTATCAGTTAACCTTTCATCTGTTCCCGGAAATGGATATCTAGAACTGTTCAATGTGCTCGAGATTAACAACACCCTGAAATCTGGAGATTTTGCAAATGTTACCCTTACAACATCAATGCCTGCAGGTACATTCCTGTACTATAACAACACTTCACAAAGCAAACTGGTAGATGGATCCATATCCGGGGTTAACGTCACTGCTTCAAATACAGTAACATTCGAGCTAAAATACGGGTCATCGCCAGTTTATCTAAGTTTCCTGGTTATGGGCAATTCAGTGGGAGATGGATCAATAACATTCAGCTATACAATATCGTGAAGAGGCATCATGAGATTTACACCAAGAATGAAGTTAATTTCAGTTCTTCTTGTAATTGTTCTGGCTGTGCCATCGGGATTATCCCTGGCATCAGTTTTCTCATCCCAATATGTGCCGGAAGTTGTGGCATACGAACAACCTGCCTTAAGATTATCCAATTATTCCATCAATAGCCACTATAATGCAATTATTACCACGAATAACTATAACACAACCGCAAACGCGACCATACAGTTTGAGTGGGATGGGCCAAATCAGAATAACACGTTTTCCGAGGTCAATTATTCAAATCAGATATTGCTTCAGACCATAGGGGCTTCTAATATGGATGCAAACCTGACATTCAGAAGCTTTTCTGGAAACTATAATTATCTTGCAAACTTTTCAGTTTATTTTGTTGAAAATGGAACTTTTTTCAAAGAAGTATCCATGCAGTCAGATAATGGGAAGGTAGTTAAGCATAACCTATCCCAGGTATCTTTGTTTAACCGAAGTGAACCAATACGAATTGGAATTTTGTTCCAACCTGTCGTAAATAGCTACACGGAGATACCAGGGAATTCCTTTGACGCTGAATTCCAGATAAATCTGAATCTTTTTCATGTTTCTGGCAATAATGTAGAAGTTTACACCCAGTACAGGGTCTCTGTTGATCTTGTTCTAACCACATAATCATCCGGAGTTTTTGATTTGCTGACTATTGACTTCAAAAACCTGATATATTTCGTGCCACAGTACCTGGCATCTTCAGCCATAGCTATACTTATCTTTTTTTACCTTGAGAGAAGGTTTTCAAACCTTGGGTTATCTTTTCATATGATCAGAAGACCCAGAAGGGATTTAACCCGCCGCGATTTCCTGCTCTGCACCCCCTTGGATTATAACAATTGGTTTACTCCAGTTTATGATCTGGCTTTCCTTTACTCAGGATCGCCTGATTCATCTGGATCAGGTCTTGCAAGCCGATTTCAAAATGCTAAGAAAAATACCCAGGTTTTGTCTTACGATCTGGATTACATAAAAGGAAAGAATTTCGGTATAGCTCCCAGCACCCGGCTTTACAAAAGTGAAATCTACAACAACCATATCATTTATAAGATCCTTGCGTCAATCTATGCCATTTCGGCCTGGATCGGAATGCTCCTGGTACTTACGCCTTACAGCAGGATACAGATATTTATTCCTCATTTTTCATCATCCACAAATCTTCTGGTGGCAATCATACTGGGGATAGCAATATTTGAAGCCACCATTTCAATAATTGTTTTCTTTACCGGTAATTCAAGGAAATGGTTCATTTATGTTGAAGGATTGGTTTTCATCGTCACTTCTTTATTCTTTTTCTCACCTTCAATGTCATGGCTCTACAGTTTCTCAGTTCCGAGCAGGTTACTCATATATGTCATCCTTCCTCGCTGCGTTTTATTCCTCCGGAATAGCATATGGATTTTTTATAGCCACCGTTTCCTATAATATTTATCTCATAGTTCTTTCTAAAATCTGAAATGCACCAGCTTTTATCAGAATATTGGAATGCCCGGTCCTATCAGGCATGGGGGCAAAAGGTTGCTGCTAAAGAAATGAAATTGAAAGTTACTGACAGGAGGTGGTGGCTGAACCGGAAATGGCTGATTGGGTGGAGCTATTTGAAGAATGGGGCCAAGTGGAGGAGGGGGATGAAAAATTGGCCCTGAAATTACAAATATATTTATCTGCCCGGGAGAAGGAAAGATAAAGACTGACACAGACATTGACATAGAGACATTAAGGTAGAATGGCACTGTTAAGTTGATGTAAGAATCTGGAATTGCACTCCCGGGCTGTCTCAAATTACCTATATTGGGATTTGGAAATGTTAAATTTAACTCAAAGAGAACAGAATAGTTCCCTGAGGGCAATTGAATAACCATAGTTGGAAGGTTTGACTTATACAATGTACCATTAACTGAAAGAATCCATTCTGAATTCAGGGGTGGCATCATGACATTCACAACAACATGGTGAAGTGTTTTAAACACAAGGTCAAGGTTCACATTATTTCCTTTAACGGTGACTGTTCCATTTATGGATGTAATATATTTCCCACTTTCCTGTCTAACCAAAAGTGCTGAATAAGAATATGTCCCATTTTGCAGGTTGAAGCTGATTGATTTGCCCGAGGAAAACTCGCTTTCATTTCCAATCACTACCATCCATGGAACATTGTGAAGGTTGTAAGTGAAGGTGATCTCATAAGTTACAGTAGTGAAGGACACCGGGATATTCACATCACTCCCATTGACCGTAAAAACACCCTCTGTTACGGTTGACCTGAAAGAACTATTGGACACTCCAATTACAAATTCATAAGTTCCATTTGAAAGTTCAAACCTATGCGATGCGCCGGACTGAATTGGCCCAGATCTATTTCCATTGGTCAGATTAACATACCAATTTCCATTGACCTGATTCTTCCCTGTAAATGTTACATTATAAACTGTCAACTCAAAATCTGAAGTCAAAGTTACATTGGATCCTTGGACTGTGATTGTTCCTGCGGGAAACACAGGATGAAATAACCTGTTCCCTGAACCCAGGAAGTAATGATAAGTTCCATTGGTTAACAGGACACTTATAAGATCACTGGATGAATACAGATTTACACCATTTGAAAGGTTAAGATACCATAATGATCCACTGGGCAATCCTTTCGCATATGCAGTGAGTGAATATTTCACTTCACTTATGTGAACATACAATATGGCGTTTTGCCCGTTGATAGTGAAGTTTCCTGCTGTTGATCTGTATATGTGATTCCATACAATAACTGAATATGAATAGGTCCCATTTGGAAGGCTGAGGACTGTTTCAGGTGACGAAAAGGTCGAGACATTTTTACCATTTATGAAAAGTGACCAGTTGGTATTAGTGGGAACAGTATTGAGATATAATGTCATGTTGAACAAAACCGTTTTAAAATCGATATTAACTGTAACGGCAGAACCATTAACAACAAATTTTCCAGCAGGATATATGGGCATGAAAGTTCTGTTGGCCACAGAAACATAATACTCATAAGTCCCATTAGGCAGCATAATGGAGGCTGATGATTCCACAGTCTTGAAATTCAAACCGCCACTTATGTTGACAGACCATGATATTCCGGAGGGGAGACCTGATTCTGAGAAGATGACCTTAAACGTCAATTCCCTGAACTGTATGCTAAGGTTTAATCCTTGCCCCCTTATAGAAAAGTTTCCCGATGATACCACAGGGTAATAGGAACTTTCAGAGCTTTTTACAGAATAACTGTATGTTCCGTTCTGAAGGCTGATTATATATGAATTCCCACCTAATTTAATAGAATTGCCGGATTTATCCAGTTCAAAGTACCAGAACACCCCTGCAGGTAGCCCCTTTTCTGTGACGTTTACAGTGTAAGTTACGATAGTGAAATTTACAGGCAGATCCAACGAAACGCCATTGACAGCAAAGGATCCTGAACCTGAAAATGGCCGGTATGTCCTGTTTCCTGAAGAAATAGTATAATAATAAGTACCATTTGGAACAAGGAATGATAAGGTATGATTTTTGGAAACCAGGTGTTCCCCGTTTGAAAGATTAAGATACCATACCGATCCCAATGGAAGTCCTGACTGGTAAGCATTCACAGCAAATTTAGAGGCACTGAAAGCTATTACCTCCCTTAAACTGGAACCGTTAATATAAAGGGTTGTGTTAAAAGGATCAGGGTAGTAATCACCTGATCTTGATAATAAAAGTGAATATGTGCCATTGGTAAGGTTAGTTTTTATATCTCCCGTGGTAGAATAATAAGTTACATTGTCAATAGTGGCATTCCAAATGACTCCAGGCGGGAGACCTTTCTCTGAAATTAAAACGTGATACGTGCGATGATATTGAACCAGGAACTGGAATAAACCAGTACCATATGGCACAGCAAAGTCATTGTTCACATCATAACCTGTTACATTCAGGAATTTAATATCCAGAGGCGAAAGGAGAGTGGTGAAATTCATGATTCTAGATACAGTTAAAAAGACATGGCCCGAATATGAGAACCCCCATGCAGTACCAGAATTAAGGCCTGTTTCTGTCAGTGAGACCTCCCTGGTTGATATTATGGGAAATGCTGAATAGACGTCACCTTCTGAACTATCCGGAAAAATCATTCCTGCATTGCTGAATGCAATATCATGGATTTCACCCTCTAAATATATTGTTCCCATGAAATTCATTCCGCCGGAATATGAGTATATTGTTGTATTTTCATTATTATAGTTCAGAAGGTTTGACTTATACAAT
>JAMCUD010000068.1 GCA_023379355.1 Thermoplasmatota archaeon | reverse complement strand
TTTTTCAGCTATTTCCACTTTACTCCTATCAATAAATGCAGATATTGCGTGTTTCCATTGCTGATTTTCAATGCCAATTCGCTTTTAGCTGCACCTCTTGTAAAATATGGATATATTAACGACATTCTCAAATTCTCGTTGATTTCCAGTAATAATGGATGTAGCAGAAATGATTCGTGAATTAACCAAATCCATTACCTCACACGTTATAATGATGTGTGGCGAATTTTTACTTTTGTTTCTTCCTTTATTGTATCAAATAAAATCTGACATAATCATATGCACACAATTATACTTGTTCCCTGTGACAGTCCCATACTGAGTAAGATAAGGTACGACTTTCTCAGGGATCAGTTTATGGTACCGATATGGGTTTGGGGGAAGCAGTAAAACTTCGATGCTTCAGCTGAGGAGAGGATGTCACACTGGGATTCAAAGCATTTAAATTATGAATTCCCACAAAGTTGTCCCCTATCTAAAGATCTGAACTCTCCTGTTCAGATGACCGTAATCCTGTGAACAGACCGGCATCCATCATCTCCCTGATGGTTTCTATATCAATATATGGGGGCCTGTCGACTGTAAGTTTTGGCACTTTTTTTCGGATTTCCATGTAAATTTTCCTGACAACAGGTGAAGGTTCATCAACAGCAAATTCCAGAGACTGCGCTCCGATCAGAAATTCTATTGACACAATCTGCCTGACATTTTCCACTATTTCAGAGAGTTTTATTGCCGCATTTGTGCCCATGCTCACATGATCCTCCTGGTTAGCCGAGGTGGGAATATTATCGGCTGAAGATGGGAAACAGAGTGTCTTGTTTCTGTTACAGAGGGCTGCAGCCGTATACTGCGGAATCATGAAGCCGGAATTCAGCCCGCTGTTCTCAACAAGAAAGGGAGGAAGTCCACTGAGGTTCTCGTCTGTTATTCTAGCCAGTCGTCTCTCTATGATATTTCCCAGATCTGTCATTGCTATGGCCATGAAATCAGATACAAGTGCAACGGGCTCACCGTGAAAATTTCCAACGGAAATGACTTCATCATCCCCAACCAGTGGGTTGTCTGTGGCTGAATTTATTTCAGTGGTTAAAACTGTCCTGGCATAATTTAGTGTGTCAAGAACAGCGCCATATACCTGGGGTATGCACCTGAGTGAATATGGATCCTGTACTTTGGTCTTAGTTGATTTCTCGATGATCTTGCTGCCGTTTATAACTTTGAGAAACTCCTTTGCGACTGCGATCTGACCTCTATGTGGCCTTGATTCCACTGCCCAGTCTGTATAGGCCCTTCTTGTGCCTTTCAACCCTTCGAAGGAGATTGCTGCTGACAATATTGCGTTCCTTATAATTTCCTTTGATCTGTAAAGATTTACTGAAAGTATTCCTGAAATTGTGGAAGTCCCATTGATGAAGGCTACACCCTCCTTTTCAAGGAATGAGTAGGGTTTCAATCCGGTTTCTTTCAATACTTCGGCTGATGGAACAGTCTTCCCCTTAAAAAACACTTTCCCCTCCCCCATGAGTGTTAGAGCTACGTGGGCCAGGGGTGCAAGATCCCCGCTGGCACCAACTGAACCATACCTTGGGACAACGGGTGTTATGTCTCTGTTGATAAATTCCATGGTGTGTCTTATGAGGTCCGGAGAAACCGCGGAATACCCTTTGCAGAGACTGTTAAGCCTCACAACCATCATGGCCCGGACATACTCTCTTTCAAGTGGTACCCCTGTTCCCGATGAATGGCTTCGAATGAGATTTTTTTGAAGATCAAGAACATCTGCCTCTGATATTTTTACATTGAGAAGACTGCCAAAACCTGTGTTGATACCGTAGATCATTTCCCCTTTACCTATGATGTCCCTGAGTTTTTTCTGGCTGGCTAAAACTCTCTTAACTGTATCATCGCTGATTCCAATTTTTTCATTATTTACGGAAACTGCATACACATCTTCTATTGTCAGATTGTTACCATCTATGAATATCAAAGCAGATCACCAGGAAATACTTTCTTCCCTAAAGCATGTTTCTCAAATCAATGGAGATCTAGAAAATATAATAAGGAATAGGTAATTTATGAAAGTTTTCAGAGTGCAGGTGCCGGGATTTGGACCCGGGTTGAAAGCTTGGAAGGCTCTCGTGCTGACCAGACTACACTACACCTGCTCTTTAACCCTAAGGCATTGGGCTTTTAATTAATTTTCCTTTAAGAAACTGATATTACAAGTTCGTCAGTTCCAGTCTTTCCATAATAATGCCAGTCAATGAACACATCATAGGTTGTGCCTGCAGTCCCCGTGAGATTGAAATACAGGTAATTATTCTGCAAATTGGAGCTTATTGGGTTGGATGTGGTTCCACCTGCATTTATATAATCCAGAGATACATTTGAATTTGAAAGGGGGTGTATGTAGTACGCGTATATTTTGTAACTTGTACGTCCTGCTGAAACGCTATAAGTTCCACTGTGAGTGGGAACTACAGTCCATGTGCCCGAATTATTATATTCGAGATTTGTAAACTGTGGTCCGGTTAACGTGTGGAAAGGGGCATTCAGGAATATTATCCAGAATATGAGCCATGAGAAGAAAAGCACGGCGTAAGTGTAGAACTTATGTGAAGTTCTCTTTGGTATCCTGATGTTCATCTTCTGGAGTATCCTTGCGATAAACAGTATAAATACAATGATCAGGAGTACTGAAATGTAAACATATCCAAGTAAATCAAGGTAACCTGAGAGTATCCCAAGTAATGCACCAATGAGGAAAACTACAATGGTACTCTTCGCTCTTTCCTTTTCAGTCTCGAGAAATTCTCTCTCGTTAAATTCAGGTTCCACAAATAATGGTTCTTCAGGTTTTTTTGCCATGTCAGGTCCCACACTGCTTGAATATGCACGCCCTTCATAGGAAAGGCATGTCCGTGAAATGTAATTGCGTTATATAGGCTTTCGCATACTCCTTGTCTTTTACCGTGTTTTGTGCCATTGGTGCTATTACATAGACAATTCTCAGGATGAATTAGTAATTCCATGAACTATACCTCTGAGCGCTTTCAATGGGTCACTGGATTTCACTATGCCTGAAGCAATGAGAACGCCCTGAGCCCCAAGATCTATGGATTTACCGGCGTCATCTTCATTTTTTACTCCTGCCCCGACAAGCACTTTAACATCTGATGCACTGCAGACATCTACAACTTCGCTTATTATAGAAGGTGCCGCTGAGGTAACAGACACGTCTCCACCGATCAATTCCGGTGGCTCATAAGCTATGAAATCAGGTTTCAAGGGTGCGTACCTTCGAGCCTCCTCAAGTGATTCGACGCAAAGTACGATCTCGAATCTGAATTTTCGCGATATTTCCATTATTCTACCTATCTTCTCCGGTGCAATCCTGTTTTCAGAGTGGTTCACCAGAGAACCTTTCACATCAATTTCCAGAAGGCTCTCCAGCGGTATTTTTCCTGTGAATGATCCCTTGGGTACTGGATCCACTGTCTGTGAGAATATCTCATAGGATGAATGTCTCCTTGCAGTTACAAGGTCCAACGGGTTGACTGCGAGTATAATTCTGACATTTTTTTCCATTTCAATTCCATTTATGGATCTGAGGAATGTTAAAAAATTCCGTCCAGTTGACTCTTCATAATTTTTGAGATTGACGATAACTGTATGCGGGCTTCCCATGGGTCCCCATGGGTTTGGTCTTTAAATTTTCTTTCACATTTTTATTCACAAGTCAAAAGCCAGGTGACATCCTCCCACGACTAAAACCGTAGGCTTCCCGTTTCAACGACCGGATTTGCCCCTTCAGGTATTGATCCGATCTCCACGGGCGTGAATTCGGGAGTGCCCCTCCCTACATTTATGAGTTCCTTCATTTTCTCCATGC
>JAMCUD010000067.1 GCA_023379355.1 Thermoplasmatota archaeon | reverse complement strand
ATAAAGGCCACCAAAGCAACAAGAAAAGTATATGCAAGGAAACCAAGCAGGAACGATACATGGTTTCCTGTAGATATGAATCTTCCACCTGAGGACGATATTAACGCATTATGTAGGCTGAAATAGATGGAAGCTAGAGCAATTACGCCTGTTAATACGGAAAGTATTATTGAGATTCTAAGGTAGGTGGAAGCGCTTTCCAGTTTCGGCACAGAAAGCTCCGTTGAAAGCAATTTTAAAGTACCAGCGAGTTTCATGTAGGAAACAATATAAATGGCAATTATGACCACAAAAGAAGCACCCGCAACCATAAAAAACTCATTGAAAGCAGATGTGGATATTGAAGGTGGCGCGCTTCTAACAATTGTAGACGATAGAACTGGAGAGATTATGAGTGCATAAAGGAAGTAATATAATGTAACAGCCACTGCAATTGAAGCAACGACATTTAAGATAAGCCAGTTTCTTGTGGAACCATAATATCTGGCATTAACCATCTTCGAATCACCCACACGCCCAAGACCAATAATCAGCAATATGGCACCTATAAAAATAATCACAGAACCAACTATGTCAATAAATGGGAATAAGGAAAGAAAGGACCCAATGAACAGGGTCAGAAAAGCGGTTCTCAGGCTCTTAAGGTTTTCCCGCATAACATACAGATCGTCATTGAACGTGGAGGCTGTTTCCATACATCTATTATTATTCTGAAGTTATATAAACTTAACTTAACAATCAGACCGGAAAAAGTAATAGATTATATGTCAGCTTGGATTTATAACAGATATGATCAGCTTTTTGGACCAGAAAAGGATGGATATAAATTACCAGTACCGCAATGGTGACCTGTTTGTTCTCATGACAAATGCTGGAAAGGCAGTTTCAAAGGTGATATCTGACAATTTCAAACATGGTTCCGCAGTTCTTATTGTATGCGGCACCGGTAATAACGCAGGTGACGGTTTAATGGCGGCACAGTTTCTGCAGGATGAATTCATGGTTTCAGTTTATCTCATAAAGGGAAAATCGTCAATGAAGACTGACATGGCGAGAAAGGCTCTGAGAGGGTTCAAGGGGAAAATTTATGAAGAGGATGAAATCGAAAGATTGCTGGAAAACGCAGACATAGTTGTGGATTCACTTCTTGGGACCGGCACAAAGGGCGAACTGCGTGAACCATACTCTTCAGTGATACTAAAAATAAATAAATCCGGCAAAAAAATAGTATCAGTGGACATACCATCCGGACTTGGTACAGGAACGACAGTAAATCCTGATATTACAGTCACTTTCACAGATATCAAGGAAGGCATGAACAATGCCAATGCTGGAAAGATAGAGGTAATGGATATAGGGATTCCAGATAAGGCAATCAATTATTCCGGGCCAGGAGATCTCGTATACCTGAAGGCTCCTGAAAAGGATTCACATAAGGGTGACAACGGGACAGTGGCAATAGTTGGAGGCTGGTCATTCCATGGTTCGGCAGTGATATCATCCATGGGGGCACTGTCGGTGGGGTCAGACCTTGTGAGGGTTTACACAACCAGAGAGAATTACAGCATCATCTCATCATACAACCCGGAAATAATAGTCAGGGAAGTAACACCGGACAATCTGCCGCTGGATGAGATTATGAAACATAAATCAATACTCATTGGACCTGGCATGGGTATTTCTGGCATATTTGAAAAATCTATTCTTTCTCTGATAGCTGCATATGACGGAGAAATTATACTGGACGCCGATGCCCTTAAAATGCTCTCTTCCCACAAAAATACCATAATGGGCAAAAAAATAACCGTAACCCCGCACAGGGGGGAGTTTTTGAGATTTTACGACGAGGATCCAACAAGGGAAAATGCTGAGGAACTTTCTAGGCATTATGGTTTTACCACTGTTCTAAAAGGTTCAACAGATACAATTACGGATGGAGTAAATACAATTCTAACCGATGGAGGAAACAGCAGGATGACCATGGGTGGAACCGGAGATCTCCTTGCTGGAATAATCAGCGGCCTGATCTCAAAGGGCATGATCAGGCTGAGAGCTTGCTCTGCCGGTACTTTCATAAACAAAAAGGCAGCGGAAATCTCTTTCAACGGCAAGTCCTATTTTTTCAGCGTGAATGACATGATAGAGGCAATACCCAAGGTTATGAAATTATATTTTGAAAAGTAGAAGGAGCGCAAATAGCAATGATGTCCAGGAAAAACCTTTTAAACATATTCTATCTGCTATATAAAAGATGACGGAACAGGAAAAAGTTGAGTCAGGCAATGGCAAAAATACTGAAACTCCACAGTATGACCATCTGGAGGAAACTTCACAATATTCCATCCTGAAAAATATTGCGGGAGAATTGGAGAGTCATCCGGCAATAATATACAAGTCAAGATACATCTCATTTCACAATCTCATTTCAAGCATCGATTCACTGGCTTCATACATGTCAGCAATGGAACTTGTGAAAGGGGACAGGGTAGCAATATTTCTTGACAATTCCCCCCAGTTCGTCATATCACTCTATGCATCAATGAAAATTGGGGTAATTGCTGCACCAATGGATCCTGAACTTTCACACATTGAAATACGGAATTCCATAAATTCCATAGGTGCCAAGTGTATTATAATCAGCGATGTGGGGTTCATAAAGATATCTGACCTTGCAAAGAATGGAATCAATGTTATAGTTGTAAGGTACCAGGATTTCATGTCCTTTGAAAATGGAGTTGTGAGGTCATTTGAAAACCTTGGTTTCATAAGGCACATACCATGGTCCAAAAACGTGGTCAAATTTTCTGATACTTTGTTTGAAGGGTCCGGAGAAGAGGCAGAAATTGACCTTTACAGAGATACAAGCATCCTGATCCAGACTCCTTCCGTTTCTGGAGAACAGAGATTCGTGAAGATTACGCAAATGAATCTGCAAGCGGCAGTTCAAAGCTTCAACGGCTGGTTTCCAGCATTTGAAAAACCTCTGAAAGTGGCATCCACAGTCCCTTTTTTCTCCGCATATTCCACAGTTCTTTCCATATTCTTCACATTTTCCAGAGGGTGGACAGCCATTATTGGGGACAAATTGAACATAATCAGGGAACTTTCTGATTTCATATTAAAAAACGATCCCAATCTTATCATTGGGAATTCATTCGTTGTGAAACTTGTCTCAGGTATAGAGAAAAAGATCAGGATAAAGCGAAAGAAGATATCTCCCAGAATCATAATCAGTTCTCTGGGAAATACTCCCTGGGAAATGCTTCAAAAAATAGAAGAAGATCTTGGTTTTCACATTATTGAAGGATACAGCGTTCCTGAAGCCTCGGGGCTCACCCACTTAAACGACTATGACAGGAACAACAGACGCCCCGGATCGGTGGGGAAAGCGCTTTCAATGGTGCGATCTGAAATCGTTGACGAGATCACTGGCCAGCCAAAACAGTTCATGGAGGATGGACAGCTTACAATAAGCGGTCCTCAGGTTACTCCTGGATACTGGGGTCTTGATCAGGAAACAAGGGAAAGGATCAAAGATGGAAACTTTCTTACAATGGATATTGCACACAAAGACAGAGATTCCTACTATTATATTACGGGAAAACTGAATGATCAGATATATTCAGGTGGCATAATGATATCACCAAGGGAGATAGAGGACGTACTTACCAGGATAGATACCATAGCTGAGGCTGCAGTTATAGGTCTTCCTGACAAATCAGGAAACGAAATCATTAAGGCATTTTTATCCCCTGCTGAGGGAAAAACAATATCTCTGGATAAGGTGATGAAAATTGTTGCTTCGAACCTTTCACCAAACAAAATTCCAAGAGAATATGTCATCAGGCAGGAGCTTCCAAAGACGTTAAATGGCAATATAATACGAAGAATACTGAAGGAAGAGGAACTTGCAAAACAGAAGCAATTATAGGTATTTATGAATTCTCCAGATGAGTTAACACTGAGTTGCAAAGCTTGAAAGTTATAATTCCCGTGAGTGTAACAGAATTGCTGTAATGCCAGTTTAGCTATCAGAACATTTCTTGTTATAAAAGTTAATTAATTTTAGTGCAATTCTGAACAGGAGTTAATTATTATGGCAGAAACAGTTGAACAGAAGCAGGAATTTTCAAGAGGTCTTGAGGGCGTTATAGCTGCTGAGACCAAAATTGGTTACGTAGACGGAATAAACGGAATTCTTGCATACAGGGGTTACGATATTGAAACACTGACAAATCAGTCAAATTATGAAGAGGTCTCCTATCTGCTCTTATTCGGGAAACTTCCGGATGAAAAGGAATACAGGGAATACGTTTCCAAGCTTAAAAAAGAAATGTACATTGAGGACGATGTTTATGAACTTATCAAAAAGATTTCCAGGACATCCCACCCCATGTCTTCATTGAGGACAGTTGTGTCATATATTGGGGGAAAGGATAAAACCAGCGTTGAGCCTGATGTGGAACAGCAGAAAGAGATAGGCATAAAATTAATAGCCAAAATGCCCACAATAGTCGCAGCCATAAAGAGGGCAAGCAGTGGGGAAGAGTTCATAAACCCAGATTCTGAGCTTTCATATGCTGCGAATTTCTTCTACCAATCAGCTGGAAGGAAGCCGGATACAGTTGAGGCGAAGATGCTTGACACTGCACTTATCCTTCATGCAGATCATGGTATGAACGCATCGACATTTTCAGCAATGTTGACTATCTCCACCCTATCAGATATGTACTCTGCAATCACAGCCGCAATTTCAACACTGAAAGGGCCGCTTCATGGGGGTGCTAACGAGAGGGCTCTGGCTCTCATAAAGGAAACAGGTTCTCCGGATAATGCCGAGAAAGTTCTCACAGAGAAAATGGAAAAGAAAGAGAAGATCATGGGGTTCGGACACAGGGTTTACAAGGTATATGATCCACGGGCAAAGATTCTGAAGGGCTATGCCGAATATGTAACCAGGAAAAACGGGCAGGAAAACCTCTTCAAGACTGCTACAAAAATAGAGGAGCTAATGGTCAACAAGCTCGGGGAGAAAGGCATATTTCCCAATGTGGATTTCTACTCCGGAATACTGTACTATTCCATAGGTTTCCCGTCTGATGTTTTCACCCCAATATTTGCCGTGGGAAGGATTTCTGGATGGGTTGCCCGTTCCTATGAATACGTGCAGAACAACCGTATATTCAGGCCAAGAAGCAAGTATACGGGTGAGAGGGCACCCAGGAGATACGTTCCAATAAACGAAAGGAACTGAACTCCAAATTTCATTCCATGCCTGTTTATATTCTAGACACCGGTGCCATAATCTCAAGAAACATAAATCTCATTTCTGGAAACATCTGTGTTCCAGCCTCAGTTATGGGTGAGATTAGAAAGGGAAAGCTCAAACGTAACATGGATCAGATCTCAGAATATATCTCGGTTATCACTCCTTCAGATGATTGCAAAAAACTTGTCAGGAAAACAGCGGAAGAAACCGGTGATATCAGGGTCCTAAGTGAAACGGACATAGATGTCATCTCTGCAGCACTCGACCTGTCAGGAGTCATAGTAAGTGATGATTACGCCATTCAGAACGTAGCCGGTAAAATGGGAATAAAATACATCGGTGTGGAGAAAGAGACCATAAAGAATCAGATAGAATGGCAGTTCCGGTGCACAGGCTGCAGAAAGATCTATCCAAAATTCGTGGCTGTGTGCGAAATATGCGGACATGCCGTCAAACGCTTCCCCAAATAACTCTATGCCGGGATTAAAATTAGATATCCTATTAATTTATCATGATTAAACCCCACTCATGCTTGAGTTCAAATTCTCATTTTATGAATCATTTCAGGGAGTTGACTCACCACACTAATGGTGTACCATGGTTATTATAAATTTCAGATATGAAATAGAATTAGGAGGTGAGCATTTTCACTCAATAAAATGTTAACTCAGTAATAATGCCAATGTTTTTAACCAATACCGG
>JAMCUD010000066.1 GCA_023379355.1 Thermoplasmatota archaeon | reverse complement strand
GTATTTTGTGGTATTCCTGACCTTTTCTGCTTTATGGAAGGACCACATCCTACCTGTGTTGGATGTGGTCTCAGGTGACGATTCATCAAGGAAACCGATGATCTGGTCTTTGATGTTTATGACACCTCAGACATTTACTATTGTGTGTTTGAGAACACCCATTCTTTACCCATAATTGATACCAACAATAGAAGGGGGATAGTTCCTGAAAGATTATCTGTGAACCGCAGAATTGGCATTCATCTCAGGAGGGAGATAGAGAGGACATTCTCAATACTTGAGGAAATCTTGAAGGCAGAAAACATTTGGTACACAGGGAACTGTACTGTTTTTCTCAATTCTGGACAATTCACGAAAAGAATTACGAGACAGTTCTTGCCGCTTCACCTCCCTTTCGTTCTTTCATATTTATTTCCCTCCTTAATATTCTTGCTTTCTCGATTTTGGATTCCCTTATCCTGAGAAATTCCTCAGGATTTCCCCTGTAATACTGGATTTTTGTAAAGTAGTTGAGCGATGAATGTCTTCTCCTGTTGTTGTAATACTCTACGATTTTTAATAGTTCATGCTTTTACTGCCCACAATCTGTCAATATCACCGTTACCAAAGATTCCCTCATGGTCTTGTTTGCCCTTTCAACGATGCCGCTCTGGTCAGGCGTGTGCGGCCTTATGAGCTTCTGTGTCAGGTGATTCTCCCTCAACAAGATCCTGAATTCCATGGCGATGAATGATGATCCATTATCCCCTGTTTGAGAGGTTCTGCAATTGAATCTTTCCTGAGTTTGTCTATAGCTGTCTGCGCCTCCAGCGATACTGAATCTGCATCCAATGTTGTGAGAAGGTTATGATGGACAATGTACCTGGAATACTCATCTATGAATATTATGAGGTAGAAGAACCTGTCCCTGATCTTAATATACATGATATTGGTCTGCCGTCTTTCGTCCGGTGTCTTTGAATGCTCCGGTCTTGAGGATTGCCAGATCGGGTGATTCCATGGCGTTATCAGATCGTGCCTCTTCAGTATACTGTAGACAGTGGAAGGGGAAAGGTATGCAAGATCCTCGTCTATCAGGGTGTAGGCGATTTCCCTGAAGGACATCTTAGGGTACCTGTGCTTTAATCCGATAACTAGCCATTCATCGTCATTTCTTATCGCCATAGGATTAAATCTTCCGTCAAGGATGGGTGAGAATGATATCTGTGAATAATACCAGGATCTGGATATTCCGAGCACGGAAAGTATCTTTGATAGTGAAAATCCCGTCCTTTCAACTGTATTCATCACTGTTCTATGGATATCATAGAAAAAGGATCTCATATCCGTCCCCCCCCTCTGCAAGCGTTCTCCAATCTTTTTTTGATCTCCAGGTTCTCCGATACGACATCAGCAATGGTTGCCTTGAGACTTGCAATCTCATCATCCTTCTCAGCCATGATTCGATACTCGTCGACTTTCCTGCCACGGTTCTCAAATATCTCCAGTGCACTTTTCATGAGCTGATCCTTCCAGTAATAGAATATTGCTGGTTTGAGATCATATTTCCTTCACAGATCTGCCACTGATATGGTTCCGCTCATCCCCTCAAGGACTATCTTCAGTTTCTCCTCGGGTGTGATTACCATGTTTGCTGCCATTTATTAGACATGGAACAACATGGATCATAATTAATTTCCCAATTTGTCCAGAGATGCGATAAACATTTCAAAAAGATTGTCGATCTGTTCAGTGACATGATACCTATGGGTTAAATTGGGGGTAATTTAGGTAAATAAGATGGTAAGAACTGAGGTAAAATCTACGGATTAAGGGGAAACTGAAAGGAAATTCAGAGATGAATATCTCAAATGGATGATTTTAATTGGAGTTGTTCAATTGAATTTCGAAAACGACATTGTCAAGATTTAGTTGATTTCTCTCTGGTTCATACTTCAGAACCGAAATCATGAAATATCATTGTAACACACTATCACATGCGACTGCGGAAGACGCCCTACACTGAGTTCAGGAGAGTTTCCACATCTCTTGACGATTTTGCCTCAGCTGATTCCTCGCCAGCCTCCTTGGTCAATAACACATCCATGATGGACATGGAGCTGAAGGAGAATGATCTCATCAGCTTCATGAACCCCATGTGCCCCCACTGCGGTTCAAGGAATGTAGTGAAGAACGGCACAGTATTCATGGTTTAGAGGTATATCTGCAGGGACTGCCGATATTCATTCGTTGCAAGGCCTCCCAATTATGTCTACGGAAAGCATTTTCCTGATGATCTAAGGGGGAGTAGCATTAGGAGCAGAGTGAAGACACCTCCCTGAGGAAGGCATCCAGCCTATTCCGCATCCTATGGAACATCGTGATATCTCATTAGACTGTGAGGAAGTACATACAACCCGTACATTACAAGCGTTATGGAATTTATCCCATCACTTAGGGTATGACGAACAGTACGCACACATTGACGGTATTGAAAAGTACAGGGTGCTGCTCAAGGATGCAAAGACAGGAAACTTCGTGGCAGAGAGCCTGGATGATCTGAGGGAAGAGACGCTGAATGGTTTCTTCATGTGGGCACTCTCCAGATTCATCATGCCAAAGGAGATATTCATCACCACAGACGGATATCACTATGAATCCGTCCTGGATACAGTGTCTGCAGGCCTCAATGTGCGAATAAGGAGACAGAGGTGCCTCTTTCACATTGAAAAAGACATGGCACACAGGATAAAGGATTCTCACAGGGAGAACGATCTGGACATGGCCAGGAAATTGATCAAGTACATGTTCCTCCAGAATGAGAAGAAC
>JAMCUD010000065.1 GCA_023379355.1 Thermoplasmatota archaeon | reverse complement strand
TCTGAGCATAATGCCGAAAAAGCCGATCCTGGCGAAGTGACGCACATAAACAGAAAACTTCTTTTTTTCTCGCTTTCCGTAATGTTTCTTGCAATGGTTGGAACTCAGATTTATGTATCGCTTCCCATATTCGCATTCAGCACTGGGGGCATTACAATAGCTGAATATGGCTATATATACTCACTTAACGGACTTGTTGTGGTGGCGGGACAGTTCCTTATCAACCGGATTTTCTCAAAAATAGGAGATATAAGGTCCATGTTTGCAGGAATTGTGCTCTACATGGTCGCCTTCATGATTGCAGGTTTCTCACATGCGTTTCTTCCACTGGTTGGTCTTATTGTGATCTACAGCATGGGTGAGGACATAGTTGCACCACTTGAGAATGCAATTGTGGGAAACTTTGCCCCTTCCGAAAAGATTGGATTATACATATCTGTGAAAAGCGCATTCTGGAGCGCAGGGAATGTAATCGGACCGGCTGTAGGTTCCATAATAATATTCCTCTTGCCTTACGGGCCCCTTGTTTCATGGGGGATCATGGATATGTTTGGCGGCCTGTCCATGATCATGTTACTTGCTTTCAGAAAACAGGTCCGGATAGATTTAAGAGGATCGGCAGCAGCTGTGTGAACTTGCTTTCACCCATCAACCGAGAATTTTCCCCAGTTTTTCAAGGCCCTCCCTGAGGATTTCAGGGGCGCATGTATAGCAAATCCTGAATCCATGGTTATGGTTGAAGTATTCACCTGGCACAATGAGAACCTTTTCCAGTTCCATTGCTTTTCTTGCTATATCCAGAGAGCTGGTTTTGCCCTTGTACTCTATGTACGCTATTGAACCAAAATCTGGGTTGCTCCATGATAGATCATTCCTGGATTCGACAAATTCCTTCAGTATTGCTCGGTTTCTGTCAAGCAGCGGCTTTGCGTATTCCTGGAATTTCTTCCTGTTCTTAAGGACCTGTGATGCAACCCAGAGGCTGTATCCCGGATTTTCTGCTGTGACAAGGTCCCTTATCCTTCTCATGTCTTCGGAAACTTTTCCGGCCGCAACTATCCATCCGACCCTGAATGAACCCAGCCCATAGAATTTTGTCATGGTATTTGAAACGATCACGTTCTCATTTCCGTTGAAAATTGAACCCGGTGGATTTTCACTGCTGAATGCCCTGAATGTTTCATCAGAATATATCTTGAAAGTTCCTTTCTCTGCTTCATCAAGCAATGAGTGAAGATAGTCGTTATCAATCATGGTTCCCCTTGGATTGTTGGGGTTTGTGAATTCAAACCCTGAAACCTCTGATTTCCTGATTTCATCAATGGAAGGGCTTGTGTAATCCACCTGAATTCCAAGGGACTCCGGGACCCTGTACATTGGCTCATATTCTGGAACCGGTATGAAGAGTTTCTTCACCATTTCCTTCAGATATGAGTTTACAAGGAATATTCCTCCCGTGCCTCCGGCAGTGGATATGACATTCTCTTCCTCCACTCCATAAATATCTGCCACAGTCCTGTTGAACATGGATGGTGCATCCCTGGAATCCTTCCGGTAACTGTCGTATGAAAGGTCTATTCCGAATTTTTCAAGAACAGGCTCATTGAAACCGCTTCCGGTTAGATTATACCTGCAGCTGGGTACATTTTTTCGTATCCAGGTGAAAATATCAACATTAAGGGGCTTCATAGTGCCTTCGTCCCCTGATAACCCATCTGATCAAGAGTCTCCTTCACAGCCATATTTACGGATTCATCGCTGTTGAAGCTGTTTTTCCAACCAGTGGAGAACATTTTGTCAACTTTCAGCTGAGCAACCTTCACGTCCCCTTTCCATCCCCTGCCGTCCCTGCCAGGTTTAGTGTTGTATTTCACATTTTTCAGACCCATTCCGTTCACCACGTAATCCGCAATCTTCATGACTGATGTTGTTTCCCTGTTCCCTAAATTGTATATGTCAGTCTTTGTGGACTTTTCATGGATATACAGCATGGATTTTACGCAGTCTGATACATGGAGATATGATTTTCTCTGTGTTCCATCCCCAAGAATTTCAAGTGATTGATTATCCTTCTTTAGCTTGTTTATGAAATCAAAAATGGAGCCATGGGTTGAGTTTTTTCCCACTATATTCGCAAACCTGAATATTGTCCCCTTAATGCCGTAGTAATGGGAATATGAGGTTATGAATCCCTCACCGGCCATCTTTGAAGCACCGTATGATGAAATTGGCATGTATGGCCCATAGTCCTCAGGTGTTGGAAGGACTGTGGCTTCCCCATAAACTGTGGAACTTGATGCAAACAGTATTTCATGAGTGTCTGTACGCCTCATGTATTCCAGAAGAAGCATTGTCCCCTGTACGTTGTTCACAAAATCGACAACCGGATCTTTTGATCCCCCACGCACATCTGAATTTGCAGCAAGATGAATGACCATATCATGTGGTTCCACCCTTGAAAATGCGTCTTCATCTGCAATATCACTGTTGATAAACTTAAACCCTTTCTTCCCCTGATATTTCTTTATGTAACGATCATCTACATTTGATAGGTTATCCATTACGGTAAGATCGTTGTTTTCTGAAAGTTCTTCCACCATGTTTGAACCTATGAAACCGGCGCCACCGGTGATAAGTATACGCTTCCCTGTTGTCATTGTACAGTCATGTTCCTGACGTATTAATTATTTCACAGTTCAGGATCAGATCGGGATCGCCTGTGGGGATGTTAGAATGCCGGCATTGTTTCAAAGCACCCTATTTCTGAACGTTTATATAATGAGAAATGATTAAAGAAAGCCTCTTGTTAACATTTACAGGTGTTGATAGCTTGATTTCCAATGGGGCGCTGAGGTGACCCGACCTCGCTGGAGTGCAACGACTCCCAGGTGATATAAAATGGCAGAACACAGGAACCTCGTACTGGCCAGCGTCCTAATAGGAATGCTCATGTCAGCAATTGACACAACGATAGTTATACTTGCTCTTCCCACAATTACAGATGAACTGAATGCCCCGTTTCTTGATACAATATGGGTCATACTGATCTATCTTCTTGTTCTGGCTGCCCTGACCACGCAGCTTGGCAGGCTTGGGGATATATATGGCAGGGGGAGGCTTTTCAATCTAGGCTTTCTGGTATTTATTATAGGATCGGCCGCATCGGGGTTTGCCCCTGATGTTTTCTTCCTCATAGGTGCCAGAGGCTTTCAGGGATTCGGAGCTGCGCTGCTTCAGGCAAACAGCAACGCAATAGTGGCTGATCACTTCCCCCCTCATGAGCGCGGAAAGGCATTCGGCATAACAAGCATGGGGTGGACAATAGGAGGAGCCCTTGGAATAGTGCTTGGTGGGATCATCACAACCTTCATAGGATGGAGATTCATATTTTACATCAATGTTCCGGTGGGGCTTATAGGTTTCCTGTTTGCTCTGAGATACATAAGGGATGACAAAAGGACCGAAACTACCATAGATTACACGGGCACAGCAATACTGGTCACACTTCTTTCCCTCATATCATACGGTGCAGTGGAAATCGCAGGAAATGGAGTCCAGCCCTTAAATCTTGCCTTGGTCTTGGTGGGTATTGCAATGCTCATCCCATTTGTGCTTGTTGAAAGAAAGGCCAGGGATCCTGTCATAGTTCTGAAGGCATTCAAAGAGAGAGTACTTACATTTTCACTTCTTGCCGCAACTCTTCAGGCAGTTGGATATCTTTCAGTGCTGTTTATACTCATTATGTATCTTCAGGGAATAAGGGGATTCAGCCCCCTGGATTCTTCACTCCTGCTTGTTCCGGGATACATAATATCCAGTTTCCTTGCTCCTAAAATGGGGAAGCTTTCAGATAAATTCGGACCAAGAGTGGTGGCCAGCACTGGAATTTTCATGATGGCTGCCGGTGTCCTGATTTATCTCCTCATGGGGGTTAACACAACACTTTATCTGGTTATTGCTGGATCCATAGTTACCGGGTTTGGCGGAGCCATGTTCTGGCCATCAAACAACAGCGCCGTAATGTCCGGAGCGCCAAGAGAACTGTATGGATCAATTTCAGGGTTGCTGAGAACACTGTCCAACATCGGGACTCTCTTCAGCTATGTGATTGCAATCTCCATAGCAGCACTTTCTGTTCCAAGATATGTTGCCTTTGAGGTTTTCCTTGGCGTAACGAAACTTCAGGGAGGAGTTTCAGCTAAATTCCTTGTGGGAATTCATGCGACACTCATTGCAAGCTTCGCCATACTCATAGTGGCTGGATTGAGTTCCCTTGTAAAGAGCAGAAAAACTGAAACCATAAAGAGTGCAGAATCTCCGGCAGCATGGAACCAGGGAAAGAAATGATTTCATACCTGGAAACTGCAAATTCATGCTTAATTGAATTTGAAATGGATTATTCATATATGTACTGTGAATAAGGTTGAATTTCATGGGAAAAGAGTTCACATGATTCAGATAAACAATGTCAGAAAGGTATACAGCGATGGCACAGAAGCCCTTAAAGGCATTAATGCTGAAATCGGAAAACGCATCACTTCCGTTATAGGGAGAAACGGGGCAGGAAAGACAACCCTTATGAGGATACTTTCAACACAGCTTGAACCTTCTTCTGGAGAGGTTATCATTGATGGTCTTGATGTGATGAAAAACACTCTGGAGGTAAGGAAGAAAATATGCAGCATACCTCAGGAGGCAACACCCATTGGTATACTTACCCCCATGGAACATGTCACCCTTTACCTTCTGGCGCGAAAGTTCCAGTACAGAGATGCAAGAAGAGAGGCCATGAATGCACTGGACAGCCTTGGAATACTTGAATATAAGGATAAGCCATCAGATACGCTGTCTGGTGGAACCAAGAGAAAAATTTTCGTGGCAATGGCCATAGCCTCAAATGCAGAGACAGTTTTTCTTGATGAGCCCACAACAGGCCTTGACCCCGTTTCAAGAATGGAAGTGTGGTCATCCATAAGGAAGCTGCAGGGCAACCTCATAGTCACAACGCATTATATGGAGGAGGCTGAAGAGCTTTCACATGAAGTGTTCATGGTTGAGGGGGGCCTTATTATTGAAAAGGGGGAAGTGAAGGAACTTCTTTCAAGATTCAGTGGAAAAGTCAGGGCAGAGAGCCACACCCCATTGGATGGATCCATAAGGATAAGCAATACCTATGTGAAGTATATAGATGAGGCTGATGCTTCTGAATACCTGCGAATGGGATGCACGGTGAAGAAGGTAACACTGGATGATGTTTTCATACTGAGAGGGGTAAGCGTTGAATCCTAAATTTTCCCTTTACTTTGCATGGTACTATGGTTTTCGTGTAATAGGGAGGGGACCTTCATATGTAATAGCGTCAATCACAACACCACTGACGCTTCTTTTCCTTGTATATGTGCTTTCCAACGGAACTCTTGTCCAGTACGCAGTGGTTGGAGGATTTGTTACCCTTGTGGCATCAAACGGCCTCACAAGTGCATCCGACGCAGCTTTCCTCAGACTTCAGGCCAAGATACAGGATCTTTTCATAGCCACCAGCATATCATCCATAGACTACATGATAGGGCTAACACTGAGCTTCCTTCTCTTTACAGTTCCCGGTCTGGCGCTGTATTCAGTCCTTGCTGTTCTATACCACCTTTTCAACCCCATCAGAGTTTTGATTATGATCGGTGTACTGGTCATGCTTACTCTGTCAACATCGGCAATATCGTTCATAATAGCCGGTGCCATCAAGCATATAAGGAATGTGTGGGGCATCACAGGTATTCTCTCCATAATAATGACAATACTGCCGCCAACGTTCTACCCATACACGTTCCTACCAAGAGACATCCTTTACGTTCTGGCAATTTCCCCTGCAACCCCGGCTGCCATAATTCTCCAGGGAACATTCGGACTTTCACCAGAGTTCTATACCATGATATTTGTGCTGCTGGGTGAGACTGTGATATATCTCTCTCTTGCAAAATACTTCACCAGATGGAGGGAAAAATAGTCATGCATCCCTGAAATCTCTATACTTTTTGAAAAAGAGGAGATCATAACCCATTTTTATTAACCCGGCTGAGTAGAATACTGTGGCCGGCAATGCATCTATGAGTACGGACGATATGAGCGGCCCGGGAACCTGAAAACCTGTTCTGACGCTGTTGAAAACAGAGTTTGCCTTTATCCTGTATTCTCCCGGTATTATGGTGTTTGTGAAGCTGTCCCTTGCCGGGACATCCATCTGGCTTGTGGTCTGCCTCAGAAATAGAAAAATCTCGCTTATGATGAGGCTGTGATATACAGGTATCAGTATGAGGAATACGTTGCTGACCAGGTGAGTATAAACCATTGTTCTAACCACACCCATCCTGTTGGAGAGCTTGGATGAAAGGAGTATTGAAAAGGCAGTAACAATATTCACAATCAGGAAGATTATGCCTGCCTCAGACAGTGTTATGTTGTATACATATTTGAACCAGAGGGAAAGAATTGCAGTGTTCACTAGTCCTCCACCCAGTGCATCCATGGAGAACAGGTACTTCATTGTCCTCACATTGCCCGATGTTTTCTCGTCCATGACGACGTCGATTTTCTTTTTCTCAGTATCTGGAAATTTAACCATGACGTAAGGTATGAACTGTGCAACGGCCATTATGAAGTCTATGAAGAACAGGAGGTTATAGTCAGGAACCCTGTAAAGTAGAAGGCTGGCAGAAGCTGCTGCCCCAACGCCGTATGATGAGAAGTTGTAAATTGAAAATGCATGGTTTTTAGACTTTCTGTCAACCTCATAATGGCTGATGGCATACTGCTCAATTGCCAGATTGGCGGTAAGGTCCCTCCCGCTGAGGGAAATGCCTCCCACAATGACGGCGACAATGTAGAATATTATGCTGTGATAAAAAATAAGAAGAACAAGTGAAATGGAAAGAAGTGAGGCAAGCGTGAATGCCCTTGTTCTGTTTTTTATCCTTATGGCCGGAAAAAGGTAGACGAACAGCGTTGATGATATCATACTGACAAAAAGTGCAATCCCTATCTCAATGCTGTTATAACCCAGGCTTGAAAGATAGAAAGGGGATGATACAGCCAGAGTTGTGAATATGAACGATCTTAATGACTTTGATATAGAGAGTTCGTATGTTGTTCTGTGCATTCCCATCTTACAGTGTTCCGTAATACTTGATTGTTTTTACTTCCCTCTTTGCTGTCCTGATCTCAATCTGAACTGATTTTTTATAATTTTCAAGTTAGCAAATATTTTAAGTCTTAATTAGATGCGATTTCATGTCAAGAACAGTATCTGATGTCATTATTGAGACCCTGATTGACCTTGGTATTAAGAGAATATACGGACTTCCAGGTGATTCACTGAACCCTCTTGTGGATTCCATAAGAAGGCATGACGATAAAATAGAGTTCATCCAGGTCAGGCATGAGGAGGGGGCAGCACTTGCAGCATCCTTTGAATCCAAACTTACGGGAAAGGTTACAGTATGCATGGGAACCTCCGGACCCGGATCAATCCATCTCCTGAACGGACTTTATGACGCAAAGATGGATCATGCCTCTGTTATTGCACTGACAGGTCAGGTGGAAACAGATCTCATAGGCACAGACTATTTCCAGGAGGTGAAGCTTGACAGCCTTTTTGCAGATGTATCCGTGTACAGCACCACCATAATGAGCCCTGAAAGATCACAATCCCTTGTTCTCAGGGCGCACAGAGAGGCATTGATGAGAAAGGGTGTTTCGCATCTTATCCTTCCGGCGGATGTACTGCGCCTCCAGTCCAATGAACCCGAGAATATTACAGAAGATTTCTATCCCATACTCAAATTCAATCCTGATCTTCAAAAGGTGAATGACGCCATCAACCGGTCAAAGAAGCCCGTAATTCTTATAGGAAAAGGTGCAAGAGGATGCGGTCCTGCGGTAGATGCACTTTCCGAAAAAATCGGTGCACCCATAATCTATGCCCTCAATGGAAAGGGGATAGTCGATGATCTTGACAGAAAGGTCATGGGAAGCCTGGGACTCCTTGGAACCAGACCTTCGTACGATGCTATGAAACATGCTGACCTTCTCATAATGATAGGATCATCGTACCCATATATACAGTTCATACCTGAAGACCTGAAGACCATACAGGTTGACATAGATCCAAATTCAATTGGAAAGAGGAGGAGGTCAGATATACCGGTTATATCGGATACCGGTCAGTTCCTGGAACGGTTAAACGTTCTGGAGAAACCTGATAAATTTTACATGGACCTGCAGGATTCCAAGAAATCCTGGATTGAGACACTTGAGAAAGCAGAAACTTCCCTGGATGTTCCAATCAAACCTGAAGTGCTTGCTGCAGCAATATCAAAGCACGCCGATAAGGATGCGGACATAATTGTTGATACCGGCAATGTTACGGTATGGGGGGTGAGAAACTTCAGAACAAATGCAGGAAGAAGATTCACCTATTCGTCCTGGCTTGGAAGCATGGGGATAGGAATACCTGGATCGGTTGGTGCCTCATATGCATCTCAGAAACAGGTAATAGCCCTTATAGGAGATGGAAGTTTCGCCATGACCATGATGGAACTGGTCACAATAAAAAAATACAACAGGCCAGTGAAGCTTTTCGTTTTCAACAACTCAAAACTGGGAATGATAAAATTTGAGGAGGAGGTCATGGGATTCCCAGAATATGGTGTGGACCTTCAGCCCCTTGATTTTGCAAAGATAGCCGGGAGCATTGGAATACACTCAATACGTGTTGAAAAACCTGATGAACTGGATAAGGCAGTTACAGATGCACTTTCAAGGAAAGGCGAACCCTCTGTTGTGGATGTGGTTGTCAGTTCAAAGGAAGCGCCAATGCCTCCGAAACTTCAGTTCGAACAGATAAAGGGTTACGTTACTTCACTTCTCAGGGAAAAACTTGACTGATGACCCTGCTACCACATCATAATTTTTCCGGTACAAGGACCCTGTCGATCAAATGAACATTGAAATTCAGGATCTTCATATCAGATCGGATTATTTTTGCATCATTTATCTTTATGCCGTTTTTACCTGATTTTCTCATTATTATGGGTGTTCCCTCAATGGTTAGAACCTTTGCTGATTCCCTGTCACTGAGAAGATTTGCAATGTCTGAGGTACTTACCTCTCCCCTTATTATATGGTATTTCAGGATTCTCCTTAATCTCTCGGGTTCACGTGAAACAGTTCCGAACTCCTCTTCCGGGACCAGTGAAAATGCCTGGCAATTGGGAATGAAGATCGTAACGGGAATTCCCCTCCTGATCTCCCTCTCCAGCCCGGACTGTTTTATAAGTTCCATGAATTTCCGTGATGGGCTTTTTCCACTATTTTCCAGCAGTCTTCCTTGCATCTGGACTTAGAATTGATGCCAGTTTCAAAAAGAGTTGTAAAAATATTTTTTACAGGGCTGTTCAGTGAAAAAACTCGTATTCATATATTATCATTACTTCGGCTTCAGAATCTATATCCCTCACCCTTGTTATTGCACCCTTGGCATTTGAGAGGTTGTCAGAATAACATACAAATATACCATTTTCCTCATCAGAAACCACAAAGAGGCTGTAATCCTCCAGTAAGGGTTTCAGAATGCTGAATTTTCTGGAAAATATGGAGAAAATGACTATGTCTCCCCTGGACAGATCCACCAGAGGAACAACAGACACAAGCCCCCTGGACTTCATGAGATCCAGCCTCCGCTTTGCAGTCATGTATGGTACGTCAATCTCCTGTGCTATGTCTGAAAGTTTTATTCTCGGATCCTTTTTCAGTATTTCCAGAATGCTTCTGTCAAGATCACTCATGTGTATTCCGGAGTTTCTTGGCTGAGGTATATATTTCATTATGGGTTCCCCCAGCACCTTGACTGCATTATCGATCTTTGACTCCACCTCATCCAGCCCCTGGCCGTCAAACTCATAAAGATTTATCTTCTCAAGGCAGTGAAATTTTGATACGACATCCCCGTCATATTTTCCATCACCTATGAATGCCGCAAATCCATTCCTCTTTCCGTAAAAGTTTGGATGGACCCTCAGTACAAACCTCTTAAGTATGCCGTCCTCAATGAGTTTTGCCATTCTGTAATTAAGCGCCTGAGGTGATATTCCTATATTGGATGCAATTTTTCTCTGGGGTGTTCTTCCATCTTTCAATAAATAATATAAAATTTTTTTATCTGATGCGTCCATCTGCTTCTGTCATCCCCGTATGAGACATTAACCTTACTAATCCCTCCAGTTCCCGGGCATTCTTTTTATTCCGGGCTTTAGGATGGCAATCATTGCCGGGAGTTAGAGAGTCCTTACCACAAATACCCTCATGGTCCGGATGAGATTCTGATTGATCTGCAACAATCCATCTGGGTCTTTATACCGGATATGG
>JAMCUD010000064.1 GCA_023379355.1 Thermoplasmatota archaeon | reverse complement strand
TACGGATAACAGGCCGATCTACTTCTTCCTTTCACTTCTTTTCCTTGTTACGGAATACGCTGAGGCTAAAATTCCTGCAATTACAATTGAAATTAGAAATACATTCCTTTCAATCCCTACCATGGGAGAATTATGGTTGGAAATATTTTTTGATGGTAGGGTTGCGTAGGGAACAAGCTTCCAGAAGATCACACCGCTTCCTGTTACATTCTTCACCGTTAGAATTTCCGTATTTCTGCTGGAAAAGGCAAGACTGTAATTCATAATATGTGTTTCATTCAGCAGGACCGTTGAAGATGACAGCAATGTCCTTGAGGTGTAAGTGATGTTGGCAAGGTTCAGAAATATAATTAAAGTTCCATTATGTGCAGAAGAATAGGATATTTCAGCATAACCATGATCGAGGATCAGACTCAGCACAGTCATACTTAGATATGTTGAGTTTATTGAATCCTCTGAGTAATTAACTGCATTCGACGAGAATGGCTTAAGGGTGAAGTTCATTTCCATTCCCGAATGAAATATATGGTTTACAGACAAAGGCATGTATCCCCCGGAATATACGGATACGGAATAATCGCCGGCATTTATCCATATCTGGTAATATCCAGTTGAGTTTACAAATGCAGAATAAGAATCAAATGTTACCGAAACGTTTGGGGCATTGATGTACCCAGTCACCAGAACCGGGTTAAATATTCTTGTGGTATTTACATTTACCCTGGTTGTGCCATTGGGTTTAACCGTAACTTCCGAACTGTAATCTGAGTAACCCCGTCTGTACGATGAAAAATAGTATTTACCAACAGGTAGGGAAACGTTGAATTCATTTCCATAAACAGGAATACCCTTACCATTAGCGGTCAGAACAGTACCACCATTTGCTACAGTTCCTGAAAGATATCCGTAATTTTGGATTTTAGCAAGTGAGATATTTACATAATATGTTCTGGTCAAAGACAGGTGAAAATATTCTGAATAGGGGAGATAATGAATCATGGTATCATTTATGAAGTATCCACCGCCTGTAACATTCAGCTCCCCTGATCCATTCTTGAGCACATAATGAAGTTCATTTACTGTTAGAAAAGATGAAACGGGAGATACATTGAACACCAGTTCTGCAAATCTCAGGAATATAACCCGTATGTCAACATTTGAATAGTCAAGAAAAGCCTTGCCGGACATGGCAAGAGCCGAATAATTGACATCAGTGCTGATTGAATAGGGGTAGAAACCTGGCCTCAGGTTGAAGCTAATGTTTCCTCCCGTATTATTGCTGTGAATGGTTGTACCAATGCCTACTGACCACGATGAATTCACTGGAAGCCCGTATTCTGTGAATGTGAGGGAATAATTTCTATCCATGTAAGTTGAGAAATTATAGGCATTTATGGATCCCCATCCAGTTACAAGGCTGTAACCTTTATGTGCAGAATAGACCGCATTGTGGCCTGTTATAACGTTGTAAAACGCCTGAGGGCGATTCCCGGATGAACCAGAGAAAAATAGACTCTGTGCCAGCAGATATATAGGGGGGTTAAGGAACCCAAGTGGACTCCCACCCTTTGAAGAAAGAATGGAATCAATCTCACCTATGATCCCGGCAGTTACAGGGGAGGATATACTGGTCCCTTCAACCAGATACTGGGCCGGAGTGAGGTTTCCACCTATTGTAAGTGTAACTATGGTGTTGTTCGCAACTGCAGCTATGTCAGGAACTCCCCTTCCTGAACCGTTGATTATACTGTTTGCTTCGGTTTCACGCTGCCAGGAAGGTTCAGGATAAATATCGCTGATGCCGCCAGTACTCCCTCCAAGAAAAGAACCTAACAATCTGCTGATCAATGGTTCAGTTTCATACCACGCAGTCTGATCCTGAATTGTGTAATTTGGATTAAGAGTCAGTGTGGTACCTCCAACAGCAGTCACTCCGAAATCGTCGTATGACATTGCAGATGGAAATTGAACATAATCCCCGGGATAATTTGGGTTGGACTGATAATCCTGGCTTAGGGGGTTGTCTCCTGAATCTCCGGAACTGGCCAGGACTGTTATTCCTCTGGCCTGCGCCTCCTGCAGATCCTCATACCAGATTGTGCTGTTATACTCAGGACTTCCATATGAATTACTTATCACTGAAACATTTTCAAGTGCACTTTTATATTGACCCGTGGGGCTGAGTATGAACTGAAGTGCGTTATCTATTGTTGCATTGGTTGCACCGACGCCGTAGACGTTATAGATACTGGACCCCGGCGCCGTACTCCCTATCATTTCAAGGTCCAGGCTATTCTCAATATTTGCACCACTTGTATCATTTGTTGCAGAAGGTCCGGGAAGGGGGGCGCCGTTGAGTGGGACGCCGTAGATCCTTGAGTGTGGTTCATTGGACGGAATAGTCTGGTTATAATACGAGTATATCTCTGCAGGATCAAATGGCGCAACAGCTTTGCCCGTTGTACTGTTAGTCCCCGCCCAGAGAATTGTAGCTATGACTGCATTTGTAGGATAGCTTTCTTTTAGGAGGGGCATTTCATCATAAGCTGTCTGGAGGTCGCTTCCCGTTATATTTGTTATCAGATTTCCAACTGTGGATGCTGATCTGACATAACGAGGTTTCATAGGTTTGTAAGGGGATTCTATGGAAAGGGGACTTATTTGAGCATATGTTTTATTGCTGAATCCTGAGATTCCAGTTACGTCAGATGAGAGATATTCTGGAAGTTCGGGAGTTCCAGGGGTTCCATAATAAGAAGCATTTCCAGATCCAAATGACACTATGGAAGTGTTAAATATCTGATAAATTATGGAAGAATCAGCCGATATTCCAATTGACATTCTGTCGGGAAATGTCGTGATATTCACCCCTGAAAATGTCGATAAATACGAGGTGAAATTATGGTATTCCCGGGCACTGGGAGAGTATCTTTCAATGAACTGGTTTTCCGGTATATACTGGTGGTATTGGGGGTTATCAGGATTGGAAAGATTGGAGAGAAACCCCAGAAGTTGCTGTTCATTGCGAAGACCAAGTGTAAGAAATACGTTCATTTTTCCTCTGTACTGGTTCATTGTTGTATCTGTTTTCCTTATTTTGCCAGTGTAGGGGAGTGGTGATAGTTTTTCAATACTTGAAGAAATTATGGTCGGACTGGTTGTAGAAGTTTTCATGTCTGGACTTGAATGAATTGTCAGTGAAGAATATGATGTTGCACAGAGGATAAAAATTATGATCAGGCATACTAAAATGGTTCCTCGCTTCATTTGTTTATGAAATCAGGAAACTATAAAGCATTTATCTCTACGGGGGCAACTCCATGGTAAGGGGACTTTCAGTGAAAATCTTTAGAACCAACCGATGAAAGAATCTGTTCCCTAAGATGAAAAAGAGTCTGTGCATGAAAATAGGATAGATGTAATAAATAAAGATTACATGTATACAAACTTAACCACATACCGAGAGCACCAATCAGTTAATTTGGAACGGCACTGGGTAATTTGGTATGGTTCCCGTCGATTATTGTCCTAACTTTTATATATTCTATTTTCATTAGTTGTAGCAGTAGAATAATAAGTTACATTAAATACTTGTTCGAATTATATTATATAGGTATTAAAATGGGTGTTTTAAAGGACTTTCGCGTTTTTATAACTCAGGGGAATGTGATTTTTCTTGCTGTGGCTATTATCATAGGTCTGGCGTTCACAGCCGTAGTGACTGCCTTTATTAGCGACATCATAACTCCTCTGCTTGGAATACCTGGCCACGTTGACTTTTCCACCCTAACATTTACAATAAACGGTAGCACATTTTACTATGGTGCATTCATTAATGCTCTGATCGCTTTTTTAACAATAGCGTTTGTGGTATACATGGTTTTAGTGAGGCCAATAAGTAAATCGGAAGAGAGAAGAGCTGCCAGGAAAAAGAAAATTTCTACTGAAGTAACAACTAAAATCTGCCAATACTGCATTTCCACCATACCAATCAAAGCTACGAAATGCCCTTTCTGTACGTCAGTCCTTTGAGTAGAATTAAAAATGTTTGTAAGATCAACAAGAAAAAGTGGATTTTATTTGTGCAATCAAGTTGCTTCAGAATAATGGTTGTTCTTACAATATACCATCGAATCAATTCAAAGCTTTCTGAAGGATGAAATTCCCTGCGAAAGCTGGGACATGAAGTCACCTATCTAATTTCCTAATCAAGTATAGTGTGTGGTTCATTTCCACGTGTAATAAACCCATCTCCTTCCGTCTTTCAATATTGCTCTGCTGCGCATCAGCTCCTTTTTGAAATGTTCTTGCTCAACGAGACTCAGGAAATAATTTAGATCTCCAGAGTCACCATAGAAAATTAGTATCCTGCCCTTCTCAGTTAAGTAGTCCTTAACACTTCCAAAGAACGCAGTCATAGTTTTAACATTCTCATCAGCATAAGACATTTCCCGTAGGTCTCTTGGGGTGAACCACCTGAACGGTGGGTCAAATATTATTAGATCAAACCTTCTCTTTACGCTTTCGAACGGGTTACTTTGAATGAATTCTATTCTGTCAGCAACACCATTTCTCATGGCGTTGCTTTTTCATGCTTCTACTGCAATCATGTTAATGTCCACAGCAACGACGTTAGTTGATCTTGAAGCTGCTAATATTGCGTTGACGTCACTTCCGGTACCCATATCAAGCACACTATCACCTTTTTTGACATCTTCCAAAATGCTTTTGCCAAGTAGCTTGGACATCCATGCAGGGGGGAAGACTTCCTTAGGAACTACGAAAATTCTCTTTAGGTATTGTCTGCGTATAATTCTCTGATTTCCATCCTGGATGATACCCTGTTATGCCATTTTTATCCTAAGCTCAACTTCGTCTTTTGACATCATTGGTTCGTATGATATTTCGTTACCCTTTCAATTTCTTAAATAACACTGTTCCATAAGCATATTTTGGCGTAACTATGACGACAAACCCAGAACATTAGAAGCTCAATTGTGAGTGGGTCTGCCCGGATTTGGACCGGAGTTTCCAACTCCCGAAGCTGGAAGGATACCAGGCTACCCCACAGACCCAGTAATTGCCCATTCAGGGTTTTCCAAGATCGAATTATATGTATTAAGTTTATCTCTGGGAATCTGAAATATTCAGTTCATTGCGTTGGTTCCAATTGAAGTTTTAAAAAATTCTATCTGGTTTGGATCCCCTTGAGCACTTCGATAAGTTCATTTTCATATTTTTCGGCGATTTTTCCATTTCCCCCCAGGTGATCTCTGTCCATGGAGGATACCTTCAGAACTGAAACTTTTGTAACATTCTCAGTTTGGTAAATGGTTACCTTGCATGGCAGGAAAAGCCCAAAATTCATATTTTGCCTTAAAAGTTCCCTGGCAGCAATTGGTTTGCAGACATTCAGAATATAGTAAGGAGGAAAAGTCTCATGAAAATTATTCTCAATGATCTGTTTTGCGTCCACATAAGACAATTGAACCCAAGAATTGTCCTTTAGAGCCTTGGATATCTTTCCGTAGATTTCCTCTGCATCTTCCTTTAACTCCATTTCAAATGCATATTCACTCATGGGTCATAATTGCCTCAATGGAATTAAATTTTTCACACTAAGGGTAGAATTACGGTTAATCCCAGGCCAGCAAATATGGATTAACCCCTTCCACAAGATTATAGAGGTAGTACATATTGAACTCACATGATATTCAGGGATAATCTTCTGAAAGACAGAACTGTGATCGTTACTGGCGGATCTACGGGACTTGGATTTGCAATGGCCGAAAAGTTCGGACTACTTGGATCGAAAATAGCAATAGTCAGCAGAAATGAAGATAACCTTAAAACAGCCAGGGAAAAATTCAAGCAGATTGGAATTGAGTGCGAATATTCCCTTTGCAATATCAGAAACCCTGAGGAAATTTCCCGATCCATCAGTGAGGTCATATCTGTATTTGGATCATTCAATGTTCTTGTTAACAATGCAGCTGGCAACTTTGTCTCCCCATCTGAGAATCTCACCCCAAAGGGGATAGACGCCATTCTGGATACAGTTCTCAAAGGGACATTGTATTTTACAACACAGGCCGGAAAATACTGGATAGAGAATCACATTAAAGCCTCTATCCTCAGTATTGTCGCAACATATTCCTGGACGGGATCGGGATATGTTATGCCCTCTGCAGCTGCCAAAGCAGGAGTACTGGCAATGACAAGATCACTGGCAGCTGAATGGGGTCCAAAGGGAATCAGATCGGTTGCAATTGCTCCGGGCCCTTTTCCAACTAAGGGAGCATGGGACAGACTCGTTATGGACAGCAAATACGAGCAGATGCTCAAAAGAAGAAATCCCACAGGTAGGTTTGGTAATGTTGAAGAAATCTCAGATCTCGCTGCATACCTTGTTTCTCAGAGTGCCGACTATATTAATGGAGAAGTCGTCACAATTGACGGGGGAGAATGGCTTAATGCAGGAGGAGAATTCAACATACTTGGAAATCTGACACCTGAAGAAATGTCAATGTTTAGCAAGAGGGTCAGATAGGACCTTATTGAAATAAGGATTATTTCTGCTTTCAACATATTCGTCACTCATGGGGCATTAAGGACCTGAATATTGTTTAAAACCAGTACTGGCTTCAATTGGTGAATGTGAAAATTCTTTTCAATCGAATGCCACCTTATAGAGGATCAGAATGTCATGACATAGACTGGAAATGCAGTTGACAGGAAGGTTGAAGTTGGGGTTATTGTGGATGGAAGACAATATTGAAGGGGTTGAAGCAAATGAGCTCTTGACACTATCAATTGAACACATGATGCAGTTTAGATATCCCCACAGCGTTTTGAGGATAAGGCAACCCATGATGACTCTTAATATGTGGTATTAGAAAAATTTGTGGAATTGGTGGCTGCAAACCTGATCGTGGAAGCTTTCCCAAAAAATGGGAATATATCTGTGTAAATTATCAAATAATAGGGGTGGGATTTTTCCAGGAAAGAATCAACGCAAACTGTAACAGCAGTGATGAGGGTCAATGACAAAATCTGCAGCCATCCATGCTTATAATTGCCAGTATCGGTTAATCTCAGTATCCATAATTTTTCAAGATAAAACATCAACCACAAACATGAGGTAGGAAAAAATACATGAAATGGTCAGGATAGACTCTCATTGGGCTGTATACACCCTTTTAAAAAAGCCGTGTGGTTAACAGTCTGATTATTCCTAAGCATCCCAGTTTTCCTTTTTGACAAGTTGAAAATGCCATCGTAAAATGTTACAAATGTTAATAAAAAGGTAAATCAATGCCTTATGCGATCATGGTTTGATAATTTATGCAGGATTTTACAGTTAAGGTCAACAATGGAATTATAAGCGTGGTCTCTCCACAGGTTGAGGTTGCAAACTTCGACATGGAGGGCAGACTCCTGTATTTTACCACAAAGGGGACCATGTACAAGAGGAGACTTGACAACGACCTGTTCAGGATCGGCTGGAGAGGCGATCTGAGGGTTGTTGAAAAAGTTCCAGCAAACGAAGCCCGTATCTTCATAGATCGATCCGCTGAAATGATGGATGCTGTTAAAAAAAATGAATCTTCCAGTAATAATTCCATCATGGAGATACCAACGAGGAACTTTGAAGATCTGGAAAGGGACAGAGAGGTTTTCGCAGATATCTACGGAAACATTTCACCAGTGATCCCTCCTGACCAGATCAACTCAATTTATGTGGGCCTTACCTCCGGCTGTAAATGGAATAGAACTTCACTCTGCAGATCATATTCAGGAAGGGAATATACGACCTTTAACATGGAACAGTTCAGGGATCATGTTAACAGAATCAGGGACTTCCTGGGAAAGGGTCTTTCAGCCCGCCGTAGTGTATTTCTTGGAGATCCAAACAGCCTGAACGCGGACCAGAAAATACTGGAGGATGCCCTGGATTACCTTGTGGATACATTTCACCTTCCGGTCTATTCCTTTCTGGATATCTTTACAACTCCAAAGACAAAGAGAATGGCGCATTTCCAGTTGATGAGCAAACATGGCCTCAATCGGGTGTTTATTGCCATCGAGACCGGGGATTACAGACTCATAAAATACCTCAACGAACACACAAATATTTCCGAGACAATCAATCTGTTCAACAACCTTAAATTCTCCAGAATTCCCGTTTCCCTGGTTGTCATGCTCGGAACAGGCGGAAAGAAATTCCAGCAGGAACATATTTCCGGTACAGCCAGTATAATATCCCAGATGGATCTTGGACCAGGCGACATGGTTTATCTTTCACCCATAGGAACTGACGATCCATCGTATAACGAAATAGCCGCGAAACATTTCGATCCCATAACACCTGAGGAGATAAACTCCCAGATTAAACCAATGTCGGAGGCAATAAAAGCGGCGTACCTGGATATGAATGGAAAGGAATTTCCAGTGCCCATTTCTTTCTTCGATCTTGCTGAATCCGTTTACTGATCCGGAAATGAAATGGTGAAGAGTTTTGACATTCCGCTCATGTAAAATTCAGTGGATCACTGTGCCCGAACAGGAATCCTGCTGTACAATGTGTGCATAATCGTCAAGCATTCTTCCGTCTATGACAAATATCTTTATTCCGGACCGCTTGGCAATATGCAATGAGGTTAGATCCATGAACACATTTGGTCCTGCGCCAATTGATTTCTTCAGTGAAAGTGCAATTGCCTCATCGTAGGTCATCCTGTCTATTTTTCTTGCATTACTGTTTGTCCTGGGATCATCAGTGTATACACCGTCAACGGAAGTGGCGTTGATTAATACCTTTGCGCCCAGTCGCTCTGCCAGGAGTGCGGCCACGGTATCTGTGGTGTGTCCGGCTTCAGTGCCACCCATGATTGTGAACCGGTAGTTGTTGGAAAGTTCAGCCGCATCGTTGATGTTGGTTGGTATCTTGAGGTTGGAGTTTTCAAAGAAGGTTGTCATGGCAAGTGCGTTCATCCTGGTTGCATTTATACCGATTTCATCAAGAATAATGTCATTTGTCCCGGTTTCCCTGAGATCGGAAATGTAGTTCCTTGCCAGTCGGCCTCCACCTACAACAATGCCGACCTTACCGAACGCCTTGCTCTGCTCCATCATCCTTGAAAAACGCTTCATGAAGTCTATGTCAAGCCTGTCCCCGGATATGATGGAACCTCCAAGTGAAATTACAACTGATTTCATAGCACTGTATTGATTAAGATTATATATGATTATAAATTTTCTTGGCTGATGGCTAACGACGAATCGCAGATAAGGCGATACGAATTCAAAAAGGCACTGACAGAGATCAAGGATCTCCGTGGCAGGGGCACAGAACTGATCTCACTTTACATACCGCCAGATAAACAGATATGGGATGTGGTGCAGTACCTCCGGGAAGAGTTCTCCACATCTTCAAACATAAAATCCAAATCCACCAGGAAGAATGTCCTTTCAGCAATTGAATCCATAATGTCAAGACTCAAATACTACAAATCACCACCACCCACAGGGCTGGTGTTCTTTGTGGGGCATGTAGCAACGCGAGGGGATCAGACTGAGATGTATACCAAGATAGTTGAACCTCCGGAGCCCATACAGACTTTCATTTATAAATGTGATTCCACATTCCACATGGAGCAGCTGGAGGCTCAACTGGCCGTGAAGGAGTTGTACGGACTCATAGTGATTGACCGGAAAGAGGCTACCATTGGAATGCTGAGCGGAACCAACATAAATCTCATTGCGAACGAACAGTCTCTGGTTCCAAGCAAGCACCATCAGGGAGGGCAGTCCTCAAGGCGATATGAAAGGCTCATAGAGATTGCGGCACATGAATTCTTCAAGAAGGTGGGAGATATAGCAAACAACGCCTTTGTGCCCATAATCAAGGATATAAAAGGAGTATTCATAGGGGGACCTGGTGCAACCAAGGAATATTTCTTTGAAAAGGATTATCTGAGGAACGAAATCAAATCCAAGGTTGCTGACCTTTTTGATATTGGATACACTGATGAAACTGGACTCAGGGAACTTGTGGAGAAAGCATCAGATTCCATAAAAGATATGCAGATCTCAAGGGAGAAGTCCCTGGTGAACAGATTCATGACAGAGGTCAGGAAGACTGAGAATAGCCTCGCAGCCTACGGTGAAGCCGCCATCAGATCTGCACTGGAGCAGAAAGCTGTTGATCTTCTGCTTATTTCCGAAAAACTCAATAAGGTTAAATATACATATAAATGCCCCAATTGCGGTTCTATACAGGAGATAGTGAAACGACCGGAAGATGGTGTATTTTGCAAGAACTGCAATACAGCAATGAATGTGGAAAATGAGGAAGATCTTGTTGAGGTACTGTATCATCTGGCAGATGCTTCAGGTGCCAAGGTGGAGATCATATCAGGTGAAAGCGAGGAGGGTATGCTGCTTGAAAAGGCATTTGGCGGCCTTGCAGCAATACTCAGATATGTTCCAAAGGATTCCCAGATACCGCAGAATGCCAACTAGACCCTTGTAAGGGATTCGTCCTTCACAAGGCTCCTTGGATCAAGAACAAGAACGTCCTTGAATGATTTTATTGCATCCAGGGGGATCATGTACCTCCCCTTTGAATCTTTCTGGAAGACCGTCAGTTTCAATTCGCCTTTTGGTTCGGTGAGCAGTGACTTGATAAACCCGGTCTCTGTCTCCACAACAATGTTGTTTACCTGGCCGATTATAACCCCATCTGTTGTGACAACAGAACGTCCTGTGAGATCACTGGAAAACATTCTCATTAGCTTACCTTCAAATGTATTGTTGGAAAGCTTAAAAAATCTTTCCCTTCACTGGTAGAGACCAAGTTCATCCACACTTTTTCTTCTCTCCTTGACGTTCTTTCCCATGTTTTCAGACAGGTTCTTATAGAATTTGAGAACCTCCTCATCAACCGACGGTTTGATGTTCTTCATTGCGTCAAGGAAATCCCTCTGTGAAACAGTGTTGGCGTCAGGATTCCTTCTGTAAGCCATCATTCCCGCTTCACGGCAGAGATTCTCCAGATCGGCACCTACATATCCATCTGTGTTTTCAGCAATCATTCTGAGGTTGACATCCTTAGTAAGAGGCATGGGTTTTGTATGGACTTCCAGTATCTTTACCCTGCTTTCAACATCAGGTGGTGGAATGTAAATGATCTTGTCAAATCTCCCTGCTCTGAGTAGCCCTGAGTCAATTATGTCAGGCCTGTTGGTGGCAGCCAGTATGACAACTCCCTGAAGAACCTCTATCCCATCCATTGATGTGAGGAGCTGGTTAACCATTCTCTCGGTCACACCAGAATCACCGAAGGATCCTCTTCTGGGTGCTATTGCGTCTATCTCATCAAGGAATACTATTGTCGGGGCGACCTGTTTTGCCTTCTTGAAAATCTCCCTCACGGCCTTTTCGCTCTCTCCCACCCACTTGCTGAGAACCTCTGGACCTTTGACGGATATGAAATTGGCATTGCTTTCATTTGCAACTGCCTTGGCCAGAAGCGTCTTTCCAACTCCCGGTGGACCGTAAAGAAGGAAACCCTTTGCAGCCCTTATTCCCAGCCTCTTGAACACCTCCGGCTTTAGAAGCGGAAGTTCCACGCTCTCCCTGAGTTCGTCCTTCACACTGGACAATCCTCCAATGTCGTCCCAAGTTATGTTTGGTACCTCCACGGTGACTTCCCTGAGGCTGCTTGGTTCTATATTCTTCAGCGCATCCTTGAAGTCCTCCTCCGTGACTGCCATTTTTTCAAGTATTTCTGTGGGTATTGGTTTGTCCAGATCAATCTCGGGCAGGTATCTTCTCAGTGCGTTCATGGCTGATTCCCTTGCCAGTGCTGCCAGATCTGCCCCAACAAAACCGTATGTGTATGAAGCAAGTTCATCAAGGAACTCGTTCTTTTTTTCCTCATCCATTCCAAAGGGCATTCCTCTGGTATGAATTGCAAGTATCTCCTTTCTCCCCTTCTTGTCAGGAACCCCTATATTGATCTCCCTGTCGAATCTTCCAGGCCTCCTCAGTGCAGGATCAACTGCATCGATCCTGTTTGTAGCCCCTATGACGATCACGTGTCCCCTCTCCTTCAATCCATCCATAAGGGTGAGAAGCTGGGCAACAACTCTTCTCTCTACCTCTCCCTGCACCTCTTCCCTCTTTGGGGCTATTGAATCGATCTCGTCTACAAATATGATTGAGGGTTCTGACTCTTCTGCCTTTATGAATATTTCCCTGAGTTTCTGTTCGCTCTGTCCGTAATACTTGCTCATTATCTCAGGACCATTTATTGAGAAGAAATTCGCCCCTGATTCATTTGCAACGGCTCTTGCTATCAGTGTCTTACCTGTACCCGGAGGTCCGTGAAGGAGTACTCCCTTTGGAGGATGTATTCCAAGCCTTTCGAAAAGTTCCGGATGTTTGAGGGGGAGCTCAATGATTTCCCTTACCCTTCCAAGCTGATCGGACAGACCTCCTATATCCTCGTAGCTTATTCTGGAGACATCCTCCAGAACCTCTGAGGCAGGTTCTTCCCTGATCTCTATCTTGGTCTCCTCTCCCACCTCTACTGGAAGTTTGGATGGGGTTGTTTTAACAACCTTGAAAAGAAGCCCTGAATGGCCCGCAAGTGTTAGACCTGGAACACTGATATTGTCCTGTTCCATCATGGGCCTCCTAATGAGCGCTTTCTGGACAAATTCGTCAATCCCCTCGCCAAATTTAAGCCTCTGATCCTTCCGTATTATGGGTGCAAGAATAACCTTCTTGGCAACCTCTGTGTGGACTTTTCGAACCTTAACCTTGTCCCCTATTGAACTGCCGCAGTTGTTACGCATCACGCTGTCAATACGGACAATCCCCTTGTTTTCATCCTCGGGTCTTGCCCTGTAAACCCTTCCCACTGTTTTTTTCTCCTTCTCTATTTCTACAACGTCTCCAATTTCAGCACCAAGTGTTAATCTGGATTCCTCGTCTAGTCTGACCCTTGACATACCCGGGTCGGTTGAATTTGCTTCAGCAACTCTGAGCACTATTCCATCTGTATATGGCATAACTCCGTATTGTCAAATGACTATTTTAAAATTATGAGTTTCAAATATCCTTGAATGGGAATAGAAAAGATAGGTAAGATCATTATTCCTGCACAGTTGCCTTCAATTTCCACTGGATGTTTTACTCACCGGGTTTTCAGGATATGATACCCACTGGCTCCATCCTCCTGGATAAAGGAGAACTTTCTTTCCTGCAATCTCCATTGCAACCACATTTACGCAGGCTGTTACCCCCGAACCGCAATAAACAACTGAACCATCCATTATGTCCTTGAATTTATTTCTCAACACTTCAGCCGGAAGATACCGCCCATTATCATGGAAGTTGCTCCTGTAATCAATATTTACAGACCCAGGAATGTGGCCAGGAACAGGATCAATGGGTTCCACTTCTCCCCTGTAACGTTCTGCCGATCTGGAATCTATAAGGAAAAGATTCCTGTATTTATCTTTCAACTGATCCATATCCACAATCATATCAAGTCTTGGTGCCGGGTTGAAATTTCCCCTTTTCTTTTCTGGAATATTGCTGGATAAACTGTACCCTGAATCGATCCAAGATTTGATCCCTCCATCAAGTATGTATACATTGTCATGGCTAAAAAATCTCAGTATCCACCATAATCTTGCTGATCCGCTCCCCTCATCATCATAGGCTATTACTGTACTTTCCTCATTCAACCCCATTTCATTCATTCTTTGAGCAAATTGGTGTTCATATGGGAGAGGATGCCGTCCTGTGTGTTCTCCCTTTTCACCTGAGAGATCTGTTTCCAGATCAAGGAAATACGCACCGGGAACATGACCCTTCTTATACTCCCTCATTCCATAAGCATGGTCCAGAAGGTTGTACCTGCAATCAACTATTATGATATTCTCTTCTTCAAGTTTTGATTTGACCCATTTGGCATCGACAAGTATTTTATTCTTTTGAGACATTTTTAACACCACCTTTCTTAACTCGTGGAATTTTACCGATCCACTAACCTATTGACGAAAATATATGAATTCAAAGTTTATAGTCTTTCCACAGTAACAGCGAAACCATGGCTGATTCTAGAAATTAGTTTATGTCGCCAGGGTCAGTTGTGTATATTTAGGCATATTGCCCTGAATGATTGAGGTTTCCGCTTATTTATGATTTCATTTTTCCTTGCTATGACATGATCAAGATCAGGATTAACCATGGCAATCCGCAATGCAACCTCGATACTGTAGCAGGAATAGCTGGGATTTAATCTTCTGAATACCATATTGTAATTTTTCATCCTGGAATTTCCAATGACTTGGTTCAATCTGGATATGTCCGTATGAAAAATTGATCAGATTAACAACCCCCTGATAAAAGGAAGATTTGGCCCTCCAGAGATATTGAGACTTCATTCCTGTTAAAATATCCCATGGTGCATTTCCATAAATTTCTATTCTTCGGTACCATACAGGGTAGGATTACGATGAGATATTCAACCGATATAACTGGACTTATAGGCAACACACCGGTGGTTAAACTTAACAGAATGACCGCAGAAGAAGATGCGGACATATTCCTTAAGATGGAATCGTTCAACATTGGAGGGTCAATGAAAGACCGCACTGCACTTTATTTATTTGAGTATGCCCAGAGCGCTGGTTTGCTGAAAGGTGGAAAAAGAATAATAGAAGCAACTTCAGGCAATACTGGAATTGCTCTCTCAATGATCGGTGCATCCAAGGGTTACGGGGTTACCATCCTGATGTCAGAAGGGGTCAGCCTTGAAAGAAGAAAGATAATAAGTGCATACGGTGCGGAACTTGTCCTGACTCCGGCAGAAAAAGGGACTGCAGGTGCAATAGAGGCCAAGGAAGAGATGATCAGGAAGTACCCGGATAGGTATGTTTCACTTGACCAGTTCAGTAATCCTGTGAATGTCCTGGCACATTACAATTCAACATCCAGAGAGATTATAGATCAGATGAACGGAAAGATAGATTCGGTTGTCATGAGTGTTGGAACTGGTGGTTCAAGTGCTGGTATCTCCATGAGGCTAAGGGAGGAAATTCCCGGAATCAGGATAATAGGGGTAACGGCTGCACTGGGGGTTAAAATAGAGGGGATAAGGAGTCCCAAGGAACCAAACCCTTCCAAGCTTGTAAGGATGGACATATTCGATGAACTCCATGAGATCGGGGAAGAGCAGAAGAGGGAATGTTTCGAGACCACCAGGAGTGCAGCAAGGATGGAAGGCATTCTTCTGGGCATGAGTTCAGGATGTGTTCTCCACTATGCCCTTAAAGAGGCAAAAAAATTAGGAAAGGGCAAACGCATTCTGTGCCTGATGCCGGACAATGGTCTCAAGTATCTCTCCACAGACCTATTTGTTGATCTGGGGAAGAGATACAGTCCATAGGAGATTCAACTGTTCCGGGAATCTGGCAGATCTATCCCCAATAGAATTTCAACAAAAGCCGTGATGATCAGTAAGATCCCGATGAATGCATAGAAATAGGCAAAGTAGATCAGGAATCCAATATGAATGTAATTTGAGATGAAATATGATCCCAATGAATCCACCCCCATTGGGAATACCGCCCCCCAAAAACTTACCCTGTGCCGGAATTCCACAAGTCCCTTCTTAAACTTGATAAAATAAAGATAAAAAAGGAGTGCTGAAAATGCAACGGCCCACACATAAAGCCCCATTAACACATATCTGGATACAGAGACAATTATGGGATCATTAATGTGATAAAATGTGAGAATGAGAATAGCCGAGAATGCAGCAAGAGATGCAATCCCTGAATAGATGAAGTAGAAACCTTCCAGTTCCTTTGGATCAAGGAATTTGTCCCTGAATTTTATAAGCGTATATATCATGAATATTATTGTACCAGCAAATCCCAGTAACCAGGAGACCGATGAAATGGAAAAGAGGTAGGGATGCCAGGTACCCAATTTGCTGTATGCCTGTGACGATAGAACAGAAATACCAAACAGGGCAATGAAGGGAACCAGAAAAAGATAGGGTTTCTCCACCTGATCCATAATACCATTTCCGAAGTGCCTCAAGAGAATGAATGCAAGTGCAGTTGTGAAAGATATTGTTAGAAGGATCGCGGGGAGATCTACAAAAATATATCCTGATTCGGAGAGTCTTGTAAAAAGAACAGCTGAACCAGCAACGAAGGTGAAAATACCCAAAATGTATGTGATATTGAATGGATGATTTTGTGATTTTTCACGTCCTGTGAATATCATTATTAGGAAAACTGACACAAGCCCAAGGTAGACCAGGAGACAAATGTATTCCAGGGTTTCTGAAATTGCATACAGACGCAGTTGAAGGAAAGCATCCGATACGATGCCTATTCCCATCACCGAAGAAAAGGATGAGGTGGGAATTGTTTCGATCCTCCTGGCGATTTGATTCATGGCCCACTGGTTATGGAACCAAACACTAAAAATCTCTTCATGGAACACCCCCCAAGATTTCACCCATCTCAATGTATATTTGATCCTGCACGATCAGATTTAATTTGAAATGTGCAATCCCCTTATATGGCATTTAAATGGGATCTTGCTGTAATTGGTTCCGGAATTGTTGGAATCAGTTCAACATACCACATAATGAAGTCAAATCCTGGTTTGAAGGTTGTTGTAATTGACAAGGGGTCGACCTATGCGCAGGGCAATACCGGAAAAAGTGCGGCCGGATTCAGGGACCTCTTCTCCTCAGATATCAACTACAAGCTCTCTTCATCCACCATAAGTTTTTACCGACATATTCAGAATGACATGGGCGTAAATCTTGGAATGCATACCAATGGGTACCTGTACCTTGTTGATGATGAAACGGCAAGCAGCAGAATATTCGATCCCATACTCAAGAGGTCGAAGTCGAGATTTCTTTCAACTGAAGACCTTTCACCTCTTGATTCAATGAACTTCAGACCGGATCCCGAACAGGCCGGGATCATGAGGCTTAAAAACATAGATCAGGGGTTTCTGGGGGAGAACTGTGGAATCATTGAACCCGACCTGATTGCAAAATTCTATTACGAAGAACTTCTGAGAATGGGTGTGAAATTTATGTTTGGCACCACCGTCAACCAGATAGAACTTTCTCCAGTCACTCCCTTGGATTATCCGGGGGAGCCGTTCATATGGCAGGATGTGCATGTAAAATCCCTGAAAACTCATAAGGGTGAGATAGAGGCGGAAAAGTTTCTCGTTGCTGCTGATGTCTGGACCACCTATCTTCTGGAAAAAACTGGAATTGACAGCCATATTCGGCCAAAGAAGAGACAGGTATTCCAGATTTCAGGTCCACCGATTGCAAAGCTGCTCAGATCCTCTTTTATGGAGGGCGAGGGAATCATGCCATTCACCATACTTCCATCACATGAAATCTACCTCCGCCCAGTACCCAGGAGTGATTCCATATGGGTTGGCGTGGCCGACAACTATAACAGGGATTTTTCATTCACTGAAGACCCACAGGCAGAACCTGATTTCTACCAGAATGACATATATCCTGTACTTGAAGCTTACATAAAGGACTTCAGGCAGGCAAAGCTAACAGGTTCATGGGCAGGATACTATTCCTACAATACCATTGATCTTTCCCCATATGTTTTTGGAGACCTCAACCTCATAGTATCAACCGGTACCAGCGGCAGTGGAATCCTGAAGGGTGATGCAATTGGGAGAGTTGTCGCAGCCAGGTACAACAATGCTGAGGAGGCTGATCTTTACGGCGGAGAAAAGTTGAGGACCGCCAGCATGGGAATCAGGAAGAGGGTCATCGACAGGGAGGAGTTTATCCTTTGAACTTTTGAAATGTGGATATGGTACCCAATGAACTGGAAATATATTTATGAATGATATCTCTTTACATATCATGTATAAGTCAAACACTGTTTCTAATTGGCTTAGTAGTACATTTACTAATCTGTGATTAGAAGCACTCAATTATAAAACACCCGAGTAGCGATAGTATACATGAATTGCTGTAATTTGGAAAAGTCACCAGCATTGAAATTGAAAGTTGAGTTAAACCAATAACAAATCGATGTCATCTAGGTGGAATTCAGGACGATTAGAGGTCATAAATTACTGTTGATCATATTTTATATAAAAATATTCTTAATATTCTCCAGCCTTGTGTCATATTGAGAAAGATAACTGTTAAGGCATTTTCAACATCTGCAAACCTTGGGCCAGGATACGATATTCTGGCACTTGCACATAACGCCTTCAGTGACGAACTTACCATGGAAACAAATACAAATTCACCATATGGAACCATAAGAATCATTGCAAATGGTGTTCCCCTAGAAGTTGAGAAAAACAGTGCCGGGCTTTCCCTTGTGAAACTCTTTCATGAATACGGGATCATGGAATCAGTCACAATCAGGATCAAAAAGAGGGTACCGATCGGTGCAGGCCTGGGAGGTTCAGGCTGTTCCTCTGCCTCTTCCGTTGTTGCTGCCAATGAGCTGTTTGATCTGGGTATTAGCAGGGATGACCAGATCAGATTTGCAATGGAAGGCGAGGTTGCATCATCGGGGACAGCACACCCGGACAATGTGGCGGCCTCAATTTATGGGAAACTTGTTTCAGTGAATTCGCTGAACCCTCCCAGGGCAAGGAACATAAACATTGGAATGGATCTGAAAATCTTGTCAATAATACCTGAAATACACATCAGCGGCAAAACAGGAGTAGCCAGATCCTTGGTTCCCGGACAGATCACCATGGAATCTCATGTCCATAACACCAGAAACCTCTCCACCCTCATTGCTGGTTTCGTATCAGGTGAAAGGGAACTGATCCGGGAAGGGATGAATGATAGCATTGTTGAACCTTCAAGGATATCCATGTTTCCCTATTACACACAGTTGAAGGAGAATGCCATTGCGAACAATGCAGTTGGTGTTTGCGTGAGTGGGGCAGGACCGACAATACTTATCCTGTATGATGATGAGACAAATATGGAGGTTATAGAAAGAGGAACCAGAAATATCATGAACGCATACGGTCTGAACTACAGGACAGTACATTCAGTTCCAGGTGAGGGGATAAACATTGAAAGATCAGAGTAAAATTGTTAAAGATCAAATTGAGGGAGAAACAGGATCAATCGTATTTCCAATATATCAGAGTTCGGCTTTCCAGCTTCCAAAGGGGGAAAAGTTCAGGTACAGCAGGGAGAATAATCCATCCGTGGAGGCTCTCTGTCAGAAGATCAATGATCTTGAGGGTTCCCAGGGTGGAAACTGTTTCTCCTCCGGAATGGGTGCAGTCACAACCACACTTCTTTCCCTTCTGTCACCTGGTAAAACAATTCTCGTGCAGCGAGATATATTCGCAAGAACATACAAGTTCATTACCCAGTTCCTGAGAAACTGGGGTGTGAAGGTATTAATTGCTGATCCTGGGACTGAAAATATACTGAAATACAGTGGAAGAGAGGTTGATCTCATTTTTGTGGAAAGCATAACAAATCCCACACTCAGGGTTACCGACATTGAAGCCATAAGGTCCTCATTCCCCCGGGAAAAGACTGTGATAGTGACTGACGCAACCTTCGCAACACCTGTGCTGCAGAAACCGCTTTCCCTGGGATCAGACATTGTTGTCCACAGCCTTTCAAAATTCATGTCCGGCCACAACGACACAATTGGAGGTTATGCAGGAGGAAGAAAAGAATCCCTGGAGATCATAGATCAAAACAGGCGAACTCTTGGTCCTTCCATGGACCCAAATACTGCATTCCTCATTAACAGGGGCCTGAAAACACTCTTCGTTAGGATGATGCAATCGGGCAGTTCAGCATTCTCAATTGCTGGGTTCCTGAAAAATGTTCATGGAGTGAAAAAAGTGCATTATCCGTTTCTTGAGGATCATCCGGACCATGGGACTTGTGGTAGACTTCTCATGGAGAAGCCATCTGTCGTCTCATTTGAACTTGATCATAAGAGAATCGATGTTCAGAAATTCATGTCCTCCCTCAAGACAATACTGCCAGCAAACACCCTTGGGGGACTGAACACCACAATAACCCATCCAGCAACCATGTCCCATAGAACAATCAGCCAGGAGGAGAGGAATCTTGCAGGAATAAGCCCTGGACTCATGCGCCTTTCGGTTGGTCTGGAAAGTGAAGAGGACATCATGGACGATTTACAGAATTCCATATCCCTGTGTCTTGATGCCTGAAAATATCCTATTCCACGGAATGAAATCCATAGCAAATTTAGGAAAGTTTCGGATATTAACATGAGAGAATGCAGAAATGACTCAGAGTGAACCATGTAAAAATTTTACAATGATCTGCATGAATATCCCCTCGTCTTGATTATTCATACTGATCAGTACGCGCCATCATGAGATTACAGGCTGCCCATTTTCGTCAATAAGTATTCTCACCTTTTCCTTCCTGCCATTCACCATCATGTACATGGTAACATAATCTGATATGTGGCTCAAAAGTGAAAGCTGATCAATGAGTTGGTGGTAAGATCTTCTCTTTAAACGCATTGCCACCAGGGGAAGCTTTGCGCCCTGCATGTATATGATCTCCCATCGGTCCCTGAGATCATTTCTCACCTTTGCATAATCAGGAATATATCCATGATCCATCCTGTGATCAATGGATGTTGTGAACTCTTGTGGAACGGATACAACAATCTCTTCATCAAAGCTTAACAGGCTCTGTTGCTTCTCAACAGGTATACCGCTGTAACCTCCCTTGAACGTTTTGTGATGGCAATCTTCACAGAGAGTTATGAGATTTTTGAATGTGTCCTTTCCTCCATCCTTCCTTGGGATTATGTGATGGACCTGGACATCAAGGTGAACCTGGTCAAAGTCTGTTGCGGAGGCCACTGTAGTGAAGCTGCTTCTGTCGCATATTCTGCAGGTGTAATTATCTCTCAGAAGAACAGCCTTTGAAATGTTCGCCCATGTTATTGACTTGCCTGTTTTATCACCTTCAGGGGAAAAATCTGTCACAGAGGCAATATGGAATCTATCTGAGACCATCCTTACTGTGCCTGGAGAAATTCCAGGAATATTCTTATAGATACTCTCTGAAGGATATTTCTTCATCCTGATCATCATGAACTCAGTTTTCCCAGGTATTCCTCAGCCTCTTTTTTGAACCACTGTGGGATTGGGACTGTTGACTGATCAGGTATACTGCCCACAATTGAACCAGGATTTTCATCAGGGAATTCGGAGAGCAGTTTCTGATCATCAGATATAACTGACAGGGAAGGGCCTGTATCTGCAGTGTATACAATATTGCCCTCATTTTTAAGCCTGAATTTTCTAATCCTCTCAATGAGGGAGATGGAACCTGAATTCAGTACCATGTTTCCTGAGTACATGAGAAGGGAGTGCATTGAATACATATCCTTCTGGGTCCTCTCAATGAGATCTTCCAGGTAGAACCCAGTTTCAGCATAGCCCAGCATCCTCTGAAGCTTTTCCTTAACCCAGCCATTGTAGCCCGGTGAAGAATGAGCAATCCCGTGGGCATTCTCAGTTGGGAAATCAGCCGGGAAAGGGTAGGCGCAGAAATGCATTTTCCCGTGATCCAGATTCAGGGGAAACCCATAGCTTTCTGATTCCCTGATGGAAGGATAGGAGATCCACATCGAGATTGATCCTGCCACGGATCTTGTGCCTGATCCAGAAACGATCCTTGCAAATCTGCTCACAAAGGGGTTGTCATCCAGGCCCTCCCTGCCAAATATGCAGGATATTGCTGATCTTGAAGCTGCTGCGGCAACTGAAGCGGATTCGCCCAGGCCCTTTGCATTGCCGTATTTTTTCTTCCTTTTAAGGTAAAAGTGAAGTGAACCTTTAATCCCATAAAGGTCCTTGATGTAGTTAATTGCCTTAAGTGATCTC
>JAMCUD010000063.1 GCA_023379355.1 Thermoplasmatota archaeon | reverse complement strand
TCATCGAAATTAAATATGGCAAAATAAGATATTGATCCAGGGAATACCTTAATATGGGACTTGGAAAACGGGATTTAGACCGCAAAAAAAAGAGTATTGAGAATAAGCTCCATGAGCTAGAGGAGAAGGCTCGCAAGAATCCTATGAACAAGCAACTTCAGGAAGAAGTAAAGGAATTAAAGAAAAAGCTTGAGAAATAAATAAAAAATTCCCTATTTCTATTTGTCTTTTGCAATTTCAGGCTTCACGAAAAGCGGAAGGGCAACTGTGGAAATGTCATGTCCGTTTTTCAGGCCTCGTATTATCTTTACCGGTCTGTACATTGATTTGAACTCCTCCCTTACGGCGTTTCTAAGTGGGGAAAAGAGTTCATTCCCTGCAAGAGAGAGTCCTCCTCCTATTATCACCACTTCAGGGTCAAGTATGTTAATTATATTGACGATTCCCACGGCAAGGTAATAAACCGTCTCTTCAAAAATAAGCTGGGAAAACATATCACCCTTGGATTTTAGTTCGAAAACCTTCTTGGCGTCAATTTCATTGGGTTTCAAAGCTGAAAGCATCTCAGACTCCTTTATCGCAGTTATATTTTCAGAGACCCTTCTTGCGATTCCTTTCCCGCCAGCTATAGCTTCCAGGCAACCCCTCCTGCCACATCCACAGAGAGGCCCGTTTGACATAACCACCATATGTCCAAGCTCACCGGCCATTCCATGTGCTCCCCGGTATAGTTTGCCATTCAGAAAGGCTCCGCCACCAATTCCAGTGCTCAAAGTTATATAGACAAAATCATCAACGTTAACTCCTCCACCAAACAATCTCTCAGCAATTGTGGCTGCAGTGGCATCATTTTCAAGAAACGCTTCGGCCCCAAATTCATTGGAAAGCTTTTCAGCAACTGGAAAGTTCCTCAGACCCAGTATATTGGGGGACGATAAAACGACACCTTTGGTTGAATCTATCAGTCCGGCAAAGATTATACCGATGGCATCTGGTTTTGAAATGCCATTATCGTCAAGAAGTTTCCAACCCATCTCAGTAAAATCTTTCAGGAGTCTTCCCTGGCCAAGGTGTCGAACAGTTGGTTTTCTTAGTGTGGAGACTATTTCCCCGTTCTTTCTCCCAAGAACAGCAGAAATCTTAGTTCCACCTACATCAAATCCTAAGATGTAACCGGACATTTATACTTTATAGTTTCACAGTTTATAAATGGTTGATCCCCATGGGCAATTAATATCCAAAATGGGAACCTGAAGATTAATAGAATCTGGATATCCCGATAACCAAATTCGATCCTGGCTTCTATTTACCAACCTTTTCAACCAGAATTGAAAGACCCTCAAGGGCAACAACCCTAACCTTGTCCCCCTCCTCTATAACGTCGGCGCCGGAGGAATGTGCCTTCCATCTTATTCCCTCGATTGAGATCCATCCATCTGGATCAAGTCTGTTAACGACTGTTCCCACCTTACCAATTAGTGATTCTCGGCCCGTTGCTTTTCTGGTTTTCTGCGACTCAATCGACTTCACAATCAAAAAGGCGGCGAAAACCACAATGAGGGCTATGACCGAGGTCTCAATGAGGTCAATCTTGATCCCTCCTGTCAGAGCCAGGGTTTTTAAAGAAACATTCATTTCAGACATCATATTATCTTAACCTATATTTCACTACTTTTTTGCTGCGTTTCCAGATGTAACCGGAAATGGGAATTCCCATTGAAAATAATGCCCATCTCAAGATAAATTTAATGGTTAAATTGTCATCCGGTGCTATGGAACGTTTGTATATTCAAGATGTGGCATCACTGGGAAACAGCTCCTCTGTACATATCCAGGGTTGGGCTCAAGACATAAGAAAACTCAAGAAACTGTCATTTATAATTCTGAGGGACCATACAGGAAAGATTCAACTGACTCTCAGGCCTGAAAATCTGAAAAACTACGAGGAGATTACAACAATCAACAGGGAATCCGTGCTTGATGTCAGGGGAAAGGTTCTGTTGAATTCCGGCTCAAAATCGGGGATAGAGATAGATGTTGAGGAAATCTCAGTATTGAACAGATCAGAGGCACCATTGCCTCTCGCCCTATTTGAAGACATTGAGTCAGATTTTGAAACCAGGCTGAACAATCGATACCTTGATCTGAGGGAGCAGAGACATAACATAATATTCCGGATTGAGAGCTCCTTGCTATGGGGAATAAGAAAATACATGCAGAAGAATGGTTTTGTTGAAGTGCATACGCCGAAGATAGTCGCTGCAGCAACGGAAGGAGGTGCAAACCTGTTTCAGGTGAAATATTTTGAGCGGGATGTATTTCTCAATCAGAGTCCCCAGCTATACAAAGAAATCCTCATGGCCAGCGGAATGGATAAAGTCTTCGAGGTCGGACCGGCATTCCGGGCCGAGGAGCATAATACTGTTCACCATCTGAATGAGTTCACTAGTCTGGATATTGAAGTAAGCTTTTCAAATCACGAAACAGTGATGAAAGTTCTTGAAGAAGCAGTTAATTCTGGACTGGAAGAAGTTATGAAAGATTTTGGCAAGGAAGTGTCTGAGATCAACCCCTCGCTTCACATACAGCCACTCCCCTATCCCAGAGTTAGCTATCGGGAGTGCCTGACATTGTTGGCAAATAGCGGGCACTCAGTGAATTTTGGAGAAGATTTCAATCCGGAACAGCTGAGAATTATAGGGAAGCATTTCCCGGGGTTTTATTTCATCACAGAGTGGCCATCAGAAGTACGGGCGTTTTATACAATGCCCAAGCCTGGGGACTCGGAGGTAACCAACTCATTTGACCTGCAATATGGTGAAAGAGAACTGACATCTGGAGCACAGAGAGTTCATGACCCAGAAATGCTCAAAAAAAGATTGGTGGAGAAGGGCTTAGATCCAAAGGATTTCGCATTCCACCTTAATGCCTTCAAATATGGTATGCCCCCCCATGCAGGATGGGCCATAGGACTCGAAAGATTAACTATGATCCTTCTGGGATTACCTAACATAAGGGAGGTTGTTTTGTTTCCTAGAGACAGAACCAGAGTTACTCCCTGATCTTCCTCCCCCCTCTTCTCTCATTTTCCGAGATTATTTCATCCCATTCTTTGTCGCTGGCTAATTCCAGGTAGTCCTTAGAAAGTTTGTTCCTGGGCATAGACTTCAATAATAATAAATAATTATGCTATTTGAATATTTTGGTAGACCTCTTATTACAAACCTTTTCGCATAGAATCTAATGATGCTATTTTGTGATTTCGCCTTACCATTATATGGAGAAAAGAAATATTGAGATATGGAAAACGTCAGGCCGGAAAAGGTTGCAGTTATTGGATCAGGTAACATGGGAGCTTCAATTGCAGAACTTCTAGCCAGCAATGGAAAGGAAGTCATTCTCGTCGATCTTAACAATGAACTTCTCGAAAAAGCAGAGAAGAGAATAAGAAGCGTAGCAGAAAGGCAGGAAAAGTTCCTGTCAACCAGGTCGGAAAAGGAGATTCAGAGAATAGAATCCTTGGGAATAACACTCACAGCGGACCAGAAGACATCTATTGAATCAAAGCTAAATGAGGGGAAAGAGGGAAGCTTTGCAGATATGGTCATGAAGCATATACATACTGTATCCAACTATGAAGAGATCACAGGAAGTTCCTTTGTTTTTGAAGCTATATTCGAAAAGATGGAGGTAAAGAAGGACCTTTTGAAGGTTTTATCAAAAATTCTCCATAAAGACACCATAGTTGCATCCAACACATCATCACTGAGCATCTCGGAATTCTCCAATGCCTTTGAATATCCTGAGCAGGTTATCATATCCCATTTCTTCAACCCTCCTTACACATTACCCCTGGTTGAGGTAGTCCCAGGGATAAAAACTTCGAGAGATACAGTGAATAGAACAATCAAGTTCATCTCTTGCTTAAGGAATCATCGGACATCAATGAAGCCAGTCCTTGTAAGGGAATCCCCAGGGTTTGTTGTGAACCGTATCCTCGTTCCTATGATCAATGAAGCCATATCCCTTTATGGTGAGGGCGTGGCATCAAGGGAAGACATAGACATTGCAATGAAGCTCGGTGCCGGCATGCCAATGGGTCCCCTGGAACTTGCCGATATGGTTGGGCTGGATGTGCTCCTCGACGTTGCAAATGTATTTGAACAGGACTTTGGAGATCAGAAATACAGAGCCCCTTACAACTTAAAGAGAATGGTATGGGGCGGATACCTCGGCAGAAAGAGCGGAAAAGGGATATATGAATATTAATAAGGTTCGTTAAGAACCATCATTTGATCTGTTTCAGATCCTTTGTTTTCCTGTTCAAAAGTACCACTGTGGGGCTTACAATATACTTTGCCTTGGAAACTCTTGTAATTGAAAGCAGAGCGGTCTTGCTACTGTTGCTGATAAAGTATGATCGTATCTCATCAGCGAGGCTTTTTGTCAATGCAAGTTCTACATAGATGGAATTGCCCAGATGATACCATGTGGCGATTATGGGTCCCTTGTCTGTGCCAACGACATCCTCCCGGTCAATTTCAAAATCGAACCTTTGGCCAACTTCTATTTTCAATTTCTTTACCTGTAGTATATGAAAAAACTATGTTATTTAAAAATTTTCTATATTGAACTGAACAAAGTTTCAGCACGCGCTAAATGATATCCAATATAAAATATCCTACTCATCCTTGATAAGAATCTTTATTCCAAGCAATCTTTCCAGCTTTTTCGCGACTCTTATCTCGGGCATAAGAACACCCCTTTCAACATTTGCAATTACGTTTTTCCTCTCAAGGACCTTCAGGGCCAGTTCATCCTGGGTTATTGCAAGTCTTGTCCTTGCATTACGAATTATTTCAGCGTAATCCGGATCTATCTGGTATTTCTCCACATCCTCCGTCTTTCTCTGTTTCATGTGGGGTTTCGGCATTGGTACAGGTCTGGTTTTTACCGGAATCTGGACTGCATTGTGGGCCTCAGGAATTCTGATATTTCTTGTGGATTTTAAGCTATCAACTGGTGTTCCAAATTTAGAGCAGTCTTCGCAAGTATTCAGGATCGAACCATCAATTCTCACCTTATTCACCATCTGGGTCTGTTTCCCGCACATCTCGCAATAAGCTGTCATATTTCTGTATTGGTATATCAACTAAATAACTATTCCACTGGTGTAAGGGATCATTATATATCACACTCAGGAATAGAGAACTGTGATGCATAACCAGGGTTCCATAATCGAGCTTAACGGCAAATTATACACGCAGTCCAAGAATAGGACCCCGGTTTATGGGGAAGACATCACCAGTATTAAGGGTAAATGGTACCGTGAATGGGACCCTAAGAGAAGCAAGCTTTCAGCAGCCCTGAAAAAAAAACTGAGGGCATTTCCCTTTAACAGAGGCACCTCCTGTCTTTACCTGGGTGCATCCACTGGAACTACGGTCAGCCATCTTTCAGACATCTTAGAAGGCGGGAGAGTTTATGCAGTGGAAAAGGCGTATGAGCCATTTTCAAAATTGCTGTCACTTGCTGAAGCAAGGAAAAACATATATCCAATTCTTGAAGACGCATTCCGTGTAGAACGCTATGCCTTCTTTATTGACAAGCCTGAGGTAATATATCAGGACATTGCTCAGAGGAACCAGGTCCAGATATTCAACCAGGTTTCCAGAAATTTTAACTCAATTGACCAAGGTTTAATCATTGTAAAGATCAGGGCCATTTCAAGCAGACTGAAAAAAGAAGATATTCTGAAGTCCCAGCTTGAGAATCTTGAAAATTTCAGGGTCGATCAGGTTATCCCCCTGGAACCTTATTCCATTGATAACTTCATGATATCGGTTTCCTGATTGGGAGCCGCAAATTCACTTTTCCAGTCTTCCTTTGTCCTATTTGCTTTGATCAGTAATATTATTGCTTTAATCATGAGTAATATATATCTCAATGCTGGCCTCTCAGAGAATTGTCAAGAAGGGAATATTACTACCTATAACAGCTTTCACCAAATCCGATCTGACAGTTTAAGATAGCCAATAAACCTATTAAAGATGCTCAAAATCTCGCTATGGTAGTATGAATAATTTTCAGGATTATTTTTCCAAATATGCAGGTGAATACGCTAAAAGCAAATCCCACAAAAGTGGAGAAGACCTTGCTACGCTTATCCGCCTTATCAATCCGAAATCGGATTGGGTAGTCGCCGATATGGCATCAGGAACAGGGTTTACTGCAATCGAGATAGCACCACATGTGAGTAAGGTGTTTGCAGTGGATGGCACAGATGCAATGCTTAAGAAAGCTGAGGAACTGGCAATTGAGAAGGGGGCAAAAAACATCAGTTTTATTAATGCAATGGTTGAACAATCCGGTCTAGACAGCGGATCTTGTGATCTTGTTACCTGCCGTAGGGCCGCACACCATTTTCTAAAAAAGGGCGAGTTTCTTAGAGAAGCAAAGAGGATTCTGAAAGAAAGCGGCAAGCTGGCATTGATAGATATGGTTCGGCCTGAAAATGATTCCAGGGACATCAGGAACAACATGGAAAGATACAGGGATCATTCCCATGTGGACGCGCCTTCTGTAGATCAATGGAAAGAACTTTTGACAAAGTGGGGGTTCATAATCGATTCTTTAACCAGTACAAAGGAACTTATAAAGTTTGAAGATTTCCTGTCGCCTGTTAAAGCTGACTCCAGGGAGGGTATGGAATGCAGATCATACCTGAAGCGCCTGCCATCTGGTGATTTGTTATCCGCAGATATCAACCCGGAAGATTTTTCCATAATAAAGGAGAGAGTTATTTTCATATGCTCCCCGAAAGGTGTCTGAATGGATGAACCTAATAAAGAACTGGACCTGACTTTCTTCAGGGATCATGGATTCGAAAGAAGGAAATGCACTAATTGCGGTTCATTTTACTGGACCCTTTCATCTGAGAGAACAACATGCGGGGATCCTGCCTGTGACTCGTATTCTTTCATAGGTCTGAAGACAACAGCAAAGGCCTATGACATGAATTCAATGAGGAAACTCTTTATCGATTTCTTCAAGCCAACACACGGAGTCGTTCAGCCCTATCCAGTAGTCCCAAGATGGAGGAACGATGTCCTGCTGGTAAACGCATCGATTTATGACTTTCAGCCTCACGTGACATCGGGACGAGTAAATCCACCATTCAATCCGCTGGTGATGTCCCAACCATCCATAAGGATGGTAGATATAGATATAGTAGGAAACACAGGCAGACATCTTACCTGCTTTGAGATGCTGTGCCACGATGCCTTCAACACACCGCAGCATGAAATATACTGGAAGGATGGAACTGTAAAATATTGCTTTGATTTTCTTACTGGGCCGCTCGAAATACAAAAGGATCTAATAACATTCAAGGAAAAGCCATGGTCTGGTGGAGGCAATGGAGGTAACGCCCTGGAGGTCTTTATCCGGGGAGTGGAGGTTGCAACTCTCGTCTTCATGGACATGAGGGAAGACCCTGACGGTAAATTCAGGATTGATGACGAGAATTATAGCAAGATGGATCTGCGAATCGTTGACACTGGCTATGGTCTGGAACGGCTTGTATGGCTGTCCCAGGGTACCAGTACAATATATCAGGCAGTCTTTCCGGAGGTTCTCGAAACAATCACAGGGAATATATCAATTTCACTGGACAACAATCTCCTGAAGCGAGTGTCTGAAATTTCCTCCCTCCTTGAACCATTCAATGAAAAGGAACTCCTGAGGCTTCTTCATGTCCAGATCTCAAAATCTGATGAGGAATATAAGGAAAATGAGGAGAAATTCAGGCTTTACAGGGATGTTTTCTCCCTTGCTGATCATACTAAAACCATAACTATACTTCTCTCCAACTACGTAATCCCATCGAATGTGAAGGTCGGATATCTTCTACGAATGCTGATTAGAAGATCCGAATATCTTATTGAAAAACTGGGTTTAAAACTGGATGTACTGGAGCTGATGAAAATCCATTCCAGGATTCTTTCGGGGGTTCTGAAGGAGATTAACTTCGATTTCGCCCGGACAATTCTTGGCCTCGAGAAGGAAAAATACAAAACCATGCTGTCCAAGGGAAGGTCTATCGTAACAAGGCTCCTCGAGAAGAAGGGTAAGATTACTCCAGAGGATCTTGCGATTCTGTATGATTCAGAGGGATTAAACCCTGAATACGTTGCAAAGGTTGCAAAGGAGTCAAATGGGATTGAAATAGAGATACCGGATAACTTTCGTTCGCTGGTCGTATCGAGGCATGATGGCATTAAAAAGGAAAAATCAGAACGATCAGTTGAAGCACCTGACATTTTTACCCGACCTCTTTATTATGACGACACAAGTATCAGGGAATTCAATGCTGTAGTTCTCTATTCAAAGGACAATAAGATCATAACAAACCAGACTGCATTTTACCCTGAGGGGGGCGGCCAGCCTTCGGACAGAGGGATATTCCGGTACCATGGCAAGGAGATCGAAATGAAAGACGCTGTTCGTGCAGGCAGGTCCATAGTTCACCATCTGTCATCCAACATACCTGAGAATTCAAGGATAATAGGAATTGTCGACTCCCAGAGAAGAGACCGCCATACAGTGCATCATTCCGCAACACATCTTCTCTTGGGTACACTGATAAAGGAGCTCGGACAGCATGTATGGCAGACGGGTGTCCAGAAGGGCTTCAGCGAATCTCGATTGGACTTCACCCACTTTGAAAAACTGTCTAAGGATCAGATACGAAGAATAGAACAGTCCGTATATCGTTCCATAAGGACCGGGCACAGGATAACGGTCAAGAATATTGAATGGAACAAGGCACTTTCAACCTACGGGTTCAGGCTTTTCCAGGGCGGTGTTCCGGAGGATAACAAAATACGTGTCGTGGAGATAGAGGGAATCGACGCGGAGGGCTGCGGAGGGACCCATCTCAAGAACACCTCAGAAATAGGATTCTTCAAAATAATCAAAGCAGAGAGCATACAGGAAGGAATCCAGAGGATCACTTTCTGTGCAGGCGACGCTGCCATGGACTATGTAAACTCCCTCCAGGATCTATATGAGGATGTTTCTGATAAACTGGGTTCGCGCGGAGATGCCATAAAAGGTTCTCTCGCCAAGCTAGTAGATGAAAACCTGAACCTGAGAAAGGAAAAAGACCAGATCCTCAAGGAACAGGTCAATGAGATCATTAATGCCGGAATCAAGGTTAACCTGAAGGGCCTCACCCTCACTCTTATGGAGTTCAGGGGGAATGAGGTGGAAGAGTATCTCAGCAAAGCCCTGTTTTCAAGAAAGATCAGCAATTCTGTTCTTCTGAATGCTGGAAAAGGGGAGATAAAGGTTTATTCTGCGGTTGGAAAGGCGTCCGAATTAGCTGAAGAAATAACCAGAATCGCACCTTCATTCACAAAAACTAAAATTTCCGGAAGGTTTACAAGTCTCAGATCAGATAAGCCGGAAGATGTAAAGTTAATTAAGGAGAATTTTGTTGGCTAGAAAGCTCAGTGTTTAGTTTGAAGGATATAGGGGAAACGGACCTCAAGGAACTCATTTCCAGATATTATGAGATCTCTGAATGGAACTGGGGGTCAGGAAATACAACTTTTTCTATTGCAAATTTTAACGATTATCCAGAAGACCAGTTCGACAAACTCTCACAGGAATTAGAAAAAATAGGCTTTATTGCTTTCACCATTGGAGATAACCCCGTAAGTGTTAATGTTGTAAAATCATCCCCCTACAGTCACGGAAATGAACCCGTTATAAAGTCGTTGCTCATAATCGCAACCCTGATCTCTATAGCCTACTTCGGCTATTCCTATCAATCTTCATACGATCCGGGCGGTGGGACACTCTTTAACATTGGGGAATCCCTGGTATTCTACTTTCTCCCAGTGGTTGTGATTCTATCATCCAGAGAAGTTGTGAAATACGCGACATTGAAAAAGCACCACATGAAATATTCAATTCCAATATTTGTCCCGGACCCCATAGGACTGGGCACCATGGGACTCATAAATTCACCAAAGCTCCCTTATAAAAACAGGAAGGTGATGGTAGACGCAGCAGCTTTTTCCCTTATAGCAGGTTTCACAGTATCTTTGATTTTTTTTGTGATAGGGGCAATATACACATCAACGGTCACCCCTCTCACACAAACAGTGAACCTTCCGGTTGAAAAGCTCGGGTCTCCATTCCTTCTCGGACTTGGAATTGACAAGTTTATTCCAACCAGTGCCATACCCGACACAATAGAATTTGCTGGCTGGGTAGGCATAATAACCACATCATTCAATGCCCTGCCACTAGGTTTCCTGGATGGGGGACTTATCGGCTCATCAGTCTTCGGAAAGAACTCGGTCTTTGTCTCGTATCTCTCAATTCTGTTAATTGTGGCACTGTCCATTTTCTATTCTCCATGGATTGTGCTGGCTCTATTCGCCATACTTGTCGGGGTCAAGGGTCCACAGGCCCTTAACAATGCAACCAGGCTCCGAAATGGTTCGAAGGTGCTAATTGGGTTGTCGTTTCTCATAATAATTCTAGGAATAACTCCGGTCCCAATCCATCCTGCAGTAACCCAGTTCAGTGTAAGCATGAGCTCCAACACCTTTCTTGAGCTTCCGGGATCACAGACAAATATATCATTCAATGCTACACTGCACAATATGGGCCCAAACAGCATTATTCCGGGGTTTTCCTTCGATCCCTCAGGCAATCTCCACATTCAGGGGTCTGGTGCCCCAATTGTCCCAGGACAATCCAGGTCATATTCGGTTACCGTAAATTCCACAAGATTCAACATACCCGGAATGCAGTTCTTTAACTTCACCGTCTATTCCGGAACTGATTCCCACACAACTGAGATCAGAGTCCTTAAGATTCACTATTCGTACGATTTTCTCTTCAACTCTTCAACTCCATATAATGTCACTTTACACAATATGTCCACTCCTGCAGTTCTATCTCTTCTGCCAAGCACAAATCAGACTTTCAACATCGTCGGAATAGGCAATGATTCTTACAGCGTTGCGGTGGATAAAGGAGGAAGTCTTTACTTCAACTCAACCTATTCCACTATCATCGGGCCGGTGAGTGTTGACCCTGAAAAACCTCTTTCCATTCCCGTTAAGATTGAAAGATATGGTTCTCCGCTTTACATTGTAGCCTACAATTCTTCATATTATGCTGCGCTATCAATCATAAGGGTGCAGTAATGCAGAAAGTGGGTTTTCTTGTGAATCCCGTGGCAGGATGCGGGATCAGACTGAACATGATGGGTTCAGATTCCCTATCCAGTTCCCTATGCCGGGATTCTGTATCTGTTAAGATCGCAACCAGGTTCCTGCGATCGATTCATCCCTTCGATTTAACTTTCCTAACTTCGTCCTCAGAGATGGGCGAGGACAGTTTCAAGGAAGCAGGGGTTGAAAACTACTCCATAATATATGAACCTGAAGGGAAATCGAAACCTTCTGACACCCTTGGATTTCTTGAAGAACTAAAAATCCAGGAACCCGATCTTCTGGTCTTTTTTGGCGGCGACGGAACAGCAGCAATTATCAGCTCATTCCCATGGGATGGGCCCGTGTTAGCAGTTCCAGCTGGGACCAAGATGTTCAGTTCCGTGTTTTCCATTAATCAGGAAAGGGCTGTTGAAATTTTCAACACCTGGATGAAAAAGTCTTATCCGTCCACAAGGTGGGGTGAGGTTGTTGATATAGGGGATGACACACTTAAAAACAAGGAATTCAGAACTGAGTTAAGGGGCTATCTGAGAATACCTGACAGTGAAAATATTGTAAGGGTTTCAAAAGCCGAATTCAGCGAACAGCATATAGAAGACCTCATAGATTGCTTCGTGGCTTCCATGGATCGTGGCATTTATGTGATCGGGCCGGGAAGTACGTGCAAGGGCATTCTTGGCAAACTGGGCTTAGAGGGGACTCTATATGGTTTCGACATAATCAAGGATTTAAAGATCACGAAAAAGGATGCTACCCGAGAAGATATTCTTCAGTGTGAAGAAGGAGCCAGGATAGTCCTATCACCACTGGGATCTCAGGGTTTTCTCATAGGGAGAGGTAATAGGCAGATAAATGGGGATGTTATGAAAAAAATCGGCTTCCAGAATATTAGGGTCATCTCCTCGCAGAAAAAGATCCAGCCAATCAGCAGCCTCTTTATGGATATTCCGGACTTTACCGGCAGGTATCCAGAATACCTGAAGGTAGAAACCGGATGCGGGTCTTTTAAGGTGGTACGGGTAAGGACCTGACTACAAATTACAACCGAAGAATACTTAATCCATATGAGTATTTACTTTTTACCAATTTAGTTTGCTGTGAGTAAAATTGAAGGAAAGGAATGAATCGAAAAAGGGATTTTCAGATCTATCCAGATTCGTGAAGAAATCGCCTCGATCCTCAATACTGATTTTGGGCATTCTCCTGTTCAATGTCATTAACTATCTTATTCTCAGGAACATAAATGTAGTGGTCTTCGGTATTATAGGTTCATATCTTGTCCTCATTGCACTAGACCTTACTTTTGTCAGATTAGTTCACATAAAGTTTCCGTTCAGGAGGATCTTATATCTAGACTTCACATCATTCGCATTTTCAATGGTATTTTTCTGGATTCTGTTCGCGTTGAGGATTTTCGGAAATAGTTATGAGATAATGCTAATGGTTTCTATATCCTCCGCAACTCTTCTCCGGGTTCTCATCTTCTATACCTATTACTCTGATAATCCTGTCAGGCTTGCAGTCCCATCTCTAAACTATACCTATGCAGCCATACTCTGTCTTTCAATACTTTACTCACAGTGGTATTTCATAATTCCTTTCATCATCTCATCGGTTATCTATCTTTTAGCAGGCCTCATATTCATTAAGAGTTCAACAAAGGAATTCAGCAGGGAATATGGGATCAGTGCCTCCAAGATACTTCAGGTATTTCTTAACTACAATTCCCATCGGGATCAGGAAGAGATCGGAAAGAAGTTCTTTTCCAGAATTTACAGCCATTCTTCCAGAATTCCAGTTAAGACCATAGATATATTGAGGGAGGATGGCTCACGCCTGGTAACTGCTGTCTTTCCGTATATACATCCCGGTCCCTTTGGTGAACTCGGTTCGAGCAATCTTCCCATAAGATTGCAGAAAATGCTCCCGGAAATCAAGTCGGATCTCATGGTGTTTCATACCACCACAACCAACAGCAATAACTGTTCAGGTGACGACGACATCAGGATTATAGCCTCGGCGGTAATGGATAGTGTTTCAGGCATGAAATACGAAGATAAGATATCCAGGTTTAAGAAGATAACATCCGGGAAGATTGTAATCGGTCTTCAGAGCTTGGGAAGCGCTGCCTTTGGAGCTCTGATTCCAGAGAAGGATCACTTTGATGATGTCAAGTTGAAGGAGGGTTTAAAGATAATATCCACTGTTGAATCAAAGTTGAAAATAAATCTGGCCATTATTGATGCCCAAAACAACTTCAGGGAAAAGACCAAGGAACTTGACAATTGTGGCCATCTGGGAAAGACAATAAACAGAGAACTGGAAAGAATGGAATCCAAGTATGATGCCATGGCAGGATATTACCAGGTTTATGAACCTACCAGCGAGCTTGGAGCTATGGGTATACAGGCCCTTTCCTTTGATGCAGGAGGTAAAGTCAATTCAATAGTGCTGACAGATTCGAATAACATAACAACAGACGTTATAGAGAGATCAAGGGAAATTGTTGGAGATGCAGTATACTCTCTGGAGATCTATACTACTGACAACCATGCGCTGAATGCAAACAACCTTGATATCAATCCCCTGGGGAGATCTGGCCAGGTGGAGAAGATAGCACAGATGATCGCAAAAGCCGTCAGGCTCTCAATACAGAATATACAGAGGGTAAAGATCGGTTCCGCCACCAGAAGCGTGCGGGTAAGAATGGGTCAGGAAAACGCCTACCAGGGCCTGATAGATTCGACTTTCAGGTCTCTGAGGTCTGCCAAGTATACAATAATGATAACAATTCCATCAAGCATTGCAGCTTCCTTGATACTTTTCAGGCTTGCAATTCCTATGCTATAATTATACTCTGTACAGTATATTAGCTCATTTAAGCAGTTTTGTCATTCAACGTCTGACGCTTATGTATGTAATATTGTACAAAACTTGGTAATTATTGGGTCAGGTAACACACTGCTGAGAAACATTTAAGTATAAGAAAAATAATCTTGTATAATGGAACTAGTAGCAGACGGAAACATCATCCGTTCATTAAACAGAAGTGAACTCAGAAGAAAGGTTCTCTTCTATTTGCTCTCTATATATCCTTACAGGTCATATCTATCAGAGATATCAAGAGCTGTTAAGTCTGACCCTTCAAATGTTAAGGGTTGTCTTGAGGGTCTGGGCGTCAGGTACACCGGCGAAGAGTCTCTTATCGGATTGTCGCTTGTAACTGTTGAGCAGACAAAAAACGGATTCAAATACTATAAGGTTAACAACGAATATATCGAGGACATAAAGTCCCTGAAGACCATGTTCAACCATAAGAAAGTATTTGCAGTCGAAATAAACTGATAAGCTGAAATGTAAATTTTTTTACCAACCTTCTTCTTTTTCCTGTTACTTTTTGATAAATGTGTGCATGCCTGTTGCAAATCAGCATGGTTAAGGTAAACTGATCAGGCGAACTTTGGGTGCATATGTACTCAGACTGAAAATCATTATAAGAAAGCTTAAC
>JAMCUD010000062.1 GCA_023379355.1 Thermoplasmatota archaeon | reverse complement strand
CTCTTGCCAAGTACGAGATAGGCAACATTCTTTGGAAGAGTCATAAAATAAGAAATAGAATTTCAAAGGAAGAAGCAATGGAATCTGGCACTGTTCTATTTGAATTAATTGATTCAATGGAGCAGATTGTGTCACCACCAGCTTCTGTGTTGAGTTTGTCATTAGAGGAGGGTCTGACATTCTACGATTCATCATATCTCATATCTGCTATCGAATCGGGATACGATTTTGTAACTGACGACTTGAAACTGCATAAGATTGCAAGCTTGAAAGTAACAACGCGAAAAAGCTTGGATCTGTAACGAGTCCATTATTACGGATTTTTTACGAGATATTTGTGCATGATCGCAACTACTGGCCATTCATTATTTGCTTAGCGATTTAAGCGAATACCGTAATTTAATACATAAGAATGGAAAGTTCTTGTATATTTGTGCAATTTATAAATAGGAGATTCTATGGCAAAAAAGGACAAGGTCAACGCTGGCTTCACGGATGAAGAAAAATTGGGTATGGCAGATTGGACTTAGGAGATTGTCGGTACCCTAAGCAGCGCCGCATTCGTTTCATCAGGACGGCACCTTAGGAGAGTATGGCTATCTATGATAATTCTCGGAGTTGAAAACCAGAGGGATCCGGGCTATACTCTAAGGGACATAAGGGAATTCGGCAGGATTGAGATCAGGAACAGGACGCTTGCTGTAAAAGTTGCAGAGAGGATGCTATCCCTCGGGGTCTTGGAAAAAATAGAAGAAAGAGGGAGGCAACCCCGTTATAAATTCGTCGGAGAAGAAACCGAGGAAATGGAGGACTTCGAGATCCTACGGCAAATAAAGGATGACCTGCATTCATTTTCTAACCTGATTGGAAATAAAACACTTAAGGGCAGTCTATGGGAGGGGTATCGGGACGGTGACCCAGTCCTAGGTTCGGTCTCCAACTTTGGAGACTTTGTAGTGGGTGGTAGTCTCCCAGACGGTTTTATCGAGTTTGTGGAATTATGGCCTGAATGGCTTGGCCTTCTGCTGGGCATACTTACTCAATCCCATGACGAGGACCCAGCAGATATTCTTGTCAGACTGTTCAGCGATTCCATATTGAAAAAGAAAATCAAGATGACACGTCAAAAAGTGGATAAAAATCGTATTTTGGAACACATTATTTCCGACAGATGGAAAGGATACATGCTCGTAAACTTGAAGTCGGCTATGAATGAGTTTCAACAATGGAATTGGGGATCTGATCCATTATTCCGCGGGTTATATCTCAATACTGCATCCATAAGACTTCTTCAGAGGAGAGCTTCGCAACAATAATGACTTGTAACGTTAGAAACACGCTAAGGCTCATGCAGCCAAAACTCCCCTTATGAAAAATGTCTTGGCAATTAAATCGAATATCTAAACAATTTATAAGGTGATCTGTGAAGGTACGTAATGGGTAGGGATAGCGATAAAAGAAGCCATAAGACCTTATTTGTGGTTATTTTATGCACATTCCTAATAAAAAAACATTCTCTTTACGTTCGAATATAATTTCTAAGAGGTAAAACTCACAGAAACAGTAGGGCACTGAACTTTTGAGGAAATGCCGTGAGCCGGGATTGAACCAGCGACCTCCAGATCTTCAGTCTGGCGCTCTCCCAACTGAGCTATCACGGCTTGATTGCTTATATGTTTGCTTTATTAATATCTTTGCCACCTCAGCTTTTGCATCCGCAAGTTACCATGAAAATGTGAAATAGTGAATGGTAAAGTTATTGACAATCCATAAAAAAATGAAAAATTTCGCCCAGCAAATGATAAAGATAAATATCACTTACAAAATAACGTCCTATTAGAACTTTCAGAATTTCAGGATTCCTGGACAACAGTACAGGTACCATGAGCCGGGAACAGCTTTCTATCGTGGGCCTTTATGCAGTAGGCGGTGCTTTTACCTCTGTCATATGGGTGGCACTGCCTTTCCTGTTTTTCGATCTTAAGATTTCACTTTATCTTCTTGGTGTCATCATGGGTGTTTCACTCCTGGTTGGTTACATGGCAAGAATCCCCTCCAAATTCTACGTAAACATGGCCGGACCGGACAACGCCATTGTTATAGGGATAATGGCTATGGGAATATCCACTTCGCTGGTATTCCTTGCAAAGTCATTCAGCATAGTACTTTATTCATTTATCCTGATTTTCATTTTCAATGCACTCTTCAGAGCTGCCCTTAAGGAGAAAACAGTTACAAAATTTGACGGGCAGGATTCACAATCAAAGGTAAGCAATATTTCACTGGTGGGGGCATTTGCAGGATTTTTCCTATTTGCTGCATTTACCACAAAGGAAGCGCCATATATTTATGGCATCCTGTCTCTCATAATGATTCTTTCAGCAGTGGCTTCAATGATGATATTCTCGCCATTCAAGAAGACAGTCGACAAAAAACCCATGCATTTTGATATAAAGGAGGTGGTGAGAAGGCCAATAGAAATCGTTGAAAGCCTGAGCCGCATGAAGAACAGGGAATTCCTTATTGTAATAATAGTGGTGGAAATACTCACCATACTTTCACTGAGCTCGGTAACAGTTTTCATCCCTGCACTTGCCATAAAGGACGGGTTGACACTCAGGCCGGTTTTCATACTTTTCGGAATACTGGGAGCAGCATCCTTCTTCCTGAAATACGTGGGAAGAATGTTCGTTTCTGGTTCATTTTCCAGGCTCTTTTATGTTCTCAGGCCCGGAATCATAATGGTAGCCATGGTTTTCTTCTCCATAGCCATTTCAAGTTACCTCTTTGTGGTCGGATTTGCCTTCATTGCAGTCATAACATTAACGGAAAGTGGGTTCAACCGCTACCAGTGGAACAGGTTCAGCCTTACAGATGCTGACAGGGTCAGGGCTGCGACTGCATTCTTTTCAGTACCTATGTTAATAATAGCGCCGCTGCTCGGTTCTCTTCTCTGGGCCGGATCTCCAAGGCTTCTTGTCGGGTTTGCAATATTCCCCGCCGTACTTGCATTGATGATAACCATGTTTGCACAGGGCTACAGATCAACGGTTGATTCACCAAAAGCGGCAAACCAGTGATGAATCAGGTTAAATTTAATTAGCCTCTTTATATTTGAGGAAACATGATACCTGGAAAATTCAATTCAAGAGAAGTGAAGAGGATGATGGCCCAGATGGGCATTAAATCAAACGAAATGACAGATGTCAAAAAAGTGGTTCTTTATGGCGATACAAAAAATTATGTAATAGAGAATGCGGCTGTCACAATGATAGAGGCACAGGGCCAGAAATCCTTCCAGATTGTGGGCAACATGAAGGAGGTACCCAAGGATGCCAAGGAAGTGAAACAGGAAGAGGTTTCTCCATATAACAATGAAGACATCAAACTGGTAATGGATCAGACTGGTGTCGGAAAGGAAAAAGCCATTGAAGCCCTGAAAGGCGCTGACGGCGAACCTGCCCAGGCAATTTTGAACCTACTGAACAAATGAACGACATCAATAAACTTCTTTCCCTTTTCAGGCCTGATTCAGCCGAGGAGGAAAGTATAAAGAAAATAGTCGATTCCATATTCAGTAAAATTACAAGTTACTGCAGTGAAAACGGGATTGAAGCTGAACCTGTGCTTGTGGGATCCGTTGCCAAAGGTACCAATCTCCGGGATGGGGATATAGACGTTTTTGTGAGGTTTGACAGGAAATATACGAGATCTAAAATGGAAAAAATCGGGCTGGCCATCGGGCACCATGTCCTGGAGAACGGCAGGGAAAAATATGCTGAACATCCTTATGTCACTGGATTTATTGATAAAAGGAAAGTGGATATTGTGCCATGCTACGTCATGAAGCCGGGAGATAGAAAGCTAAGTGCAGTGGACAGGACACCTCTCCATACCGAATATGTCCGTGCAAATCTTGATCCTGCAGGAAGGGATGAGGTAAGGAAACTCAAACTCTTCATGAAATATATCGGGGTATATGGCGCCGATGCCAGCATCTCAGGGTTTTCAGGATACATATGTGAACTCCTAATAGTGAACCATGGAAGTTTTCAGAAAACTGTTGAAGCTTTTGCGGATATGAGGGGAAAATTCAGGATAGGCAATCCAGACATTACCGAAAAGTTCGATTCAACTGCAATAGTCATAGACCCGACTGATGAAACAAGAAATGCGGCTGCAGCTATAAGTGCAGAAAATCTTTCGAGAATGAAATTCTGCAGCCGGCTCTATATCAATGGAAAACTTCCAGATCAGGGCAAGAACCTATCGGGGGACGAAAATAAAAAGGCTGAAAGAGGGACCAGCATAACTATTTTCAGGATCAGTAAACCTGATCTGACAGAAGATATCCTGTACCCACAGGTCATGAGATTCAAGAATTCTGTCTGGGAGATAATGGAAAGAAACGATCTGGCACCCATTTCATGGGAAATCTGCAATGAAGAGGATATAGAGGTTCTCATAGAGTCCGAAAACAGGACTGTTCCGGCACTGAAGATACATGAAGGCCCGCCTGTTGACGAACCGAGTTCGCTGGATTTCTACAGCAAATGGATGAATATGAAGAGATCAAGGGGTCCATATATAATCGGTGACAGGCTTTACGTGGACCTCATCAGGGAACAGAAAACCGTTGAGGAGGTTGTGAGGGAAGGACTTAAAAAGGTCAATATAGGGAAAAATATAGATGAACAGAAAGATGCAATGGAAATCATTGATCCTCTTGATTCGGTGGAATCTTACTGCGTCTTTGAGAAATTCATGTCAAAATTTATTTTCAACAGTCATCCGCCCGAGAAAACCTCAAGAAACACCAGATCATCTTGAGGTCCGGCAATCTCGTCAGTTGTTGCCGGGCTTCCATTAAGAAGAATTACGTAGGAGTTGACATTCAACCTCAGATCAGAAACAACCATCCATATGGGTTCGGATTTTTCAAGGTCCCTGTTTACGCTGTTCTTTCCCACTATCCTTATCATATTAGATCACGGAACAGTTAAGTTGATAAGGCCACGAACTAAAAAGGTTATGATCCGGAATACAGATCAGCATGTACAGAATTTTATTTTCATGGAAAGTTGTGATGGAAACAATGTTTCTTTTCGGTTATAAGGGAATGGCCATCAATATTGAATCCGGTGTCTTATGCAGGATTCCACGTTCATTTAAGCATATCCGGCCCTATAGCCCCGGGCAGATTCGAACTGCCGTCGACGGATCCAAAGTCCGATATGCTTGTCCACTACACCACGGGGCTTCATCCCGAAGAATTTAGATGATGTTAAAAAGGTTTTGCAGTTGGATTTATCCAGTGCTGGAAGTTGGCGGCAACATGCCGTGAATATACGGAAGGTTCATTGAAATGCGCTTGATAACAATATTTAAGGCTTTAAACATTATACACAGATGATGCCTTTAAAGTCAAGGGAATCGATTGATGCACTTATCGAAGTCACCAGGAGTGACTGTACAGTAACAAACCACATATATGCCAAGAATTACTCGGCTGAAATACTTCGCCTCAAGGTCGGTGAAGACACCACTATCCATAAGGTCATATGCCACGGGAACAGGGACGAAATCTATCATGATCTTAAGGCAGTTGTAAAGGATGTATCAAGAATAGGAAAAAACACACTTTGGGCCGAAACCTCAAGCTGTTCATCGTGCCATTTCTTTGCAAGCCAGGACATCATAGTATCAGGGACAAAGTCAATCAACAGGAACCATCTCATATACCGTATAGTGCTGCCGTCCAAGTTTCATCTAAAGGATTTAATGGAGAAACTAGAAAAACTGAACCTTAATCCGGTGCTCATAGAATCACACGAAAACCTTAACACTGATCTGACACCAAGGGAAAAAGAGATCATTGAACTGGCTTACAAACGTGGTTACTACGATACTGAAAGGAAGATCTCAATGAAGGATCTTGCAACCGAACTCCAGGTATCTGCATCCTCTCTTTCGGACGTGCTCAGGAGAGGCACAAAAAAAATCATAAAGTCATTTGTGGATGATAATTTCTGAAAGGTTCACCTTTTATCTTTCATGATTACGGAAATTTTAGCGCGAAATCTTCTCAAGGAAATCCTCAGGCCATTATAAACCAGTATCATGACCAGGCCGGCAACAACCTTCAGGAAACTGTCGCCCTCTTTTGTTTCAGGGGCAACGGACAAAGAGCAGTCTATTGATGGCATCAGGTAAATATCTCCGTAAAATCATATCTGGTATGCACGGCATCGTAATCGCACATAGGATCATTTCCAAATGGGTCTCCTGTCAGGTTGTAGGATCTGGCCCTTGATCCGGGACAGTAACCGTTATATGCACAGTTTGAACATTTTCCGCTGAATTTGGATGGTTCCCTCAAGAGTTTCATAACCCCACTGTTCCGGTAAATTTCAGAAAGAGGCTTCTCCCTTATATTTCCTACTTCAACAGGCAGGAAACCGCTGGGGTAAACCTTTCCGTCATGCGAAACAAACACTATGCCGTTCCCATCCCAGGTAGTTCCCACAGGGCTGGTCCTGAAAGACTCGGGTCTACCCTCAATATTGACCGTAATTTTTTTCAGGCGGTCGAATACCTCCCCTCCGGAAAGTTCCTTTGAAGCCATATAGTCTATCTGCATCCTCCTGAATATCGGTGATTCAACAGTTCTTATGTTCATTCCATAGAAAGATGCAAAAACAAGCCATTTGTTCACATCGTTAACATTTCTTGAATCCAGGGCTTCAAGCTTGCTGCCCTTTCCGGTATTTATAAGGAAAAATACCTCCCAGGTGGTGATATGCTTTTTTCTCAAGATACTGAATATATACGGAAGGTCAGCAATGTTTTCCCTCATGACAGTTGTGTTGACCTGGACCTTTATGCCCAGTTCCGTAAGAAGGTCAATAATATCCATGGTCTTCTGGTACGCCCCTTTGACACCCCTTATTTTATCATGCGTTTCCGGACCGCTCCCGTCAAGGCTGAGGGAAACTGAGGACATTCCATTGTCCCTGAGATAACGCATTCTTTCCTCGGTTACAAGATCAGTTGCAGAAGGACTGATGGAATACCTGATCCCTTCTGAGTGGAGTTCCCTGGCAATCTCATCAAGGTTGGTTTTTTTCATAACATCTCCGCCAGAGAGAATAAGTACAGGATACGGCCTACCAAAATCCTTAAGGCTCCTTACAAAGTTAATGGATTCATTGGGATCAAGCTCTCCCGGTTGTGCATCTTTTATTGCTGAAGCCCTGCATTGGATGCAGGAAAGATCACACGCTTTTGTTGTCTCCCAGAAAATAAGGAGGGGTTTTTCCTCCCATTTATGGTGATCCTGAACGCTTTCCATAGGGCATCATGAAGGTGTTATATTTAACCGGATCACCTTACATTTAAGGAGGTGTCTTCAGAGGCCGGTTATGATGCCTTTTTCATCCACATCCATGTTGTTTGCCGCAGGCACTTTGGGAAGTCCAGGCATGGTCATTATCTCTCCAAGCATGGGAACAAGGAATCCGGCCCCCGATGATATCCTTATGTCCTTGACATTTACCTTGAAGTTCTCAGGTGCATTGAGCCTTGAAGCATCGTCGCTGAAGGAATACTGGTTCTTGGCCATGCATACGGGAAGGCCCTCAAGCCCGAGCTGCTTGATCTTCCTCATGGCAATTTTAGCCTCCTTGCTGTATTCTACCGCAGATCCACCGTAGACCTGTTTTACTATGCTTTCGATCTTTTCCTGCAGAGGCTGGGTGAATTCATATGTCCTCTTTATTGCCGGGTGATCCTGGAGATTTTCCAGGACCTTGCTGGCAAGTTCAAGTCCACCCTTGCCGCCCTTCTCAAAGACCTCCGACCTGGCCCACCTGATCTTCTGGGAATCCATTATGGAACCCAGGAGATCTATCTCCCTGTCAGTGTCAGATGCAAAAATGTTGAGTGATACAACGGGATCAAAACCAAATCTTCTGACATTTTCCACATGCCTCAGGAGATTCCTGCTCCCCTCCTTCAATGCATCCAGATCCTCGACATTATAGTCCCTGGCGCCTCCGTGATGTTTCAAAGCCCTGATGGTACATACAAGCACCACTCCGTTTACGGGCAGTTTCCCGACTCTCGATGCCAGGTTGAAGAATTTTTCCCCTCCCAGTTCGGACCCGAAGCCAGCTTCAGTGATCACGTAATCCGCAAGCTTAAGCGCGATCCTGTCGGCAAGTATGCTGGAAGTCCCATGGGCAATGTTACCAAACGGGCCTGTGTGTATAAAAGCAGGGTTACCTTCAGCAGTCTGCACTATATTGGGTTTCAGGGCATCCCTCAGGAGGACTGCCATTGATCCCTGGGCATTCAGGTCTCCTGAGTATACAGGCTTATTGTCAGTGCTGTATGCAACAAGTATATGGGAGAGCCTCTCCTTGAGATCGGGATAACTCTGCGACAAACCCAGTATAGCCATTATTTCTGAGGCGGGAGTTATGACATACTGATCCATCATCATAGCTCCGTTTTCCCGTCCACCCGTTCCCACTATAACTTCTCTCAGGGAACGGTCATTCATGTCAATGGTTCTGGGGAAGAGGATTCTTTTCTGGTCTATTTTAAGTTCATTCCCATGGTGAATATGATTATTTATGAGCGCAGAAAGCAGGTTATGGGCAGCTGTAACTGCGGGAAAGTCCGAGGTGAAAAACAGGTTTATGCGATCACTGGGCTCGACCGTTGCCTTTCCTCCTCCGGTTGCTCCTCCCTTGATCCCGAAGCATGGTCCAAGGGACGGCTCCCTGATGGCCACAATAACATTCTTTTTCATCAGGCCGAGGGCCTCTGCAAGACCTATTGATGTTGTTGTTTTCCCCTCTCCTGCAGGAGTCGGGTTTATTGATGTAACAAGTATGAGTTTTCCATCTTCATGGTTTTTGAGTCTTTCAAGGATATCCAGTGATACCTTTGCCATATGGTTCCCATATGTTTCAAGTTCCTCGTCCTTTATTCCCGCGGAAACCGCAACATCTCTTATGTTTCTTAAATTAAGGTTATCCATAATCTCACTTGTGGATGTTATACCATGAAATTATATTTATTATGCTAAAACTTGTTAAGGAAAATACAACAGGAAGAAAAAATAAGGTTGTTAATTGGACTGATCAAGTTCTTTCTTTACAGTCTTATTAACATAATCGCCAACATCCTGGCCCCTGTTCACAATCTTGTCATACAGATTCTTTTTTAGATATATTACCGGCATCTTTTATTACCTCTTTAACAGGCTTAACCTGCTTAAAGTTGTTATTAACATCAAAAAGATAAAGAAGACACCTGAAATTTAATGCTAATTATTTAAATAATATGGATTATCACAAAAAAATTTTAATGGATTATGGTGTTATTTTTATCGCTCTTGTGGGGCAGACACTTTCACAAGCCATGCAGAATATACAGTCGCTTTCCCTTACCGGGTCACATTTGTCTGTCCTGTATTTTGCGTATAGATCCTTGTCTCCCGCAATGTTCTTGTCATTACCAGTTCCCATCTGTCCAGGGTTCAGGAGCCATTCATAAAGTGTCACTGGACATACATCCATGCAGGCGCCGTCGGCTATGCATGTTTCAAAATCTATCGCAACCTTGCTCCCATGTATACCATTCTTTGTGGGGTAGGGCTTTCCTTCTGCATCTGTTCTCTGTATTCCCTCAGCCCTAACCTCGTGATCAAAATGTTTACCTGTTACTGGGTAGTGATCAACATCCTCCAGGAAATTCTCATCAATAGGCTTAGGCTTGTAATCCAGTGATTCTAACTTTACCATATTATCACCTTTTCCAGATAGCTTGATAATTATTTAAATTATACGTTGTTTCTGTTCAAAAATTAAAAATCATAAATCATTCTGCTATGATAAGATTTTATTTGTAGATCGCAAGCAACAGGGCGATTTTGTAAGTCAGTTCATAAGACAACTGAAATTCAAAAGGGAAGATTTCAGGACCATTGGAAGCTTTGGAGGTTTTACCTCACTCATTGATCTTGGTAATTTCGCAGTATCATTGAACACGGACGGAGTTGGAACAAAAGTGCTCATAGCCGACGAGGCTGAAAGGTGGGATACCATAGGAATAGATTGCATTGCAATGAATGTCAACGATGCACTGACCGCTGGATCGGAACCTATTGCAATGGTAGACTACATTGCCCTGAGGGAGACAAACCAGGAAGTTTCAAGGCAGCTTGGAATGGGGTTCAACGTGGGTGCGCAGATTTCAAACATAACCATTGTAGGGGGCGAGACCTCAATAATTCCTGATCTGGTGAAGAATATGGATGTTTCCGGAACAACTCTAGGAATAGTTCAGAAAAGCCAGATTGTGAACGGGGAAAAGATCAGGGAAGGCGATGTGATATTCGCACTGCAGAGCAGCGGTCTTCACTCAAATGGATTCACTACGGTCAGGAGCATAATCAAGGAAAATGAAGTATCACTTGATTCCAAGTTTCCGGGGGACTCAAAGAAGTCGGTTGACGTACTTTTGGAGCCTACCAGGATTTACGTCAGGGAAATACTGGACATCCTGAACATAGTCAATATAAAGGGCATGGCCAATATTACCGGTGGCGGGCTCAAAAACATGAGCCGGATGAAGGACATGAAATATGTCATTGAAGACCCATTCGAGCCACAGAATGTGTTCAAGCAGTTAATGAGCATGGGTGGGCTAGATTATGCGCAGATGTATGAAACATTCAACATGGGAATAGGATATGTGGTGGTAATAGACGAGGAGAGCCGTATTGATTTCATCAACACCCTGAGGAACAGAGTTCAGTTCAGGGAAATCGGTCATGTTGAGAACGGATCAGGGATAGTTATTCCAAAATACGAGACAGAACTTACCGGTTACTACTGAGACTTTTTCCTCCCCTTTTAAATATTTTATAATCTTTGTAGTTATTAAAGTTACATTTAGATTAAATTTGCTTTCAAACTTTACCAAACCATGAAAATAGTTGCAGTCGTAGACGAAGAGAATTATGTGACACCTCTGGAATATGGAAATTCCATCATGGTGATAGATGATGAGACAAAGCAGGTAAAAGAATATGAAAACCCGGGCTTTGGATCACCATACGGAGGCAAGGAGAGATGCATGCAGGGCATTCTTTCACTGAAACCTGACGCAATCGTTGTAAGGGAAGGCGTATTATGCCCCGGTTCATATCATATGTCTCTCGGAAAGATGAAATACATGCCTGTGGAAGAGGAAAAACTGGATGATATCCTGAAGAACCTTCCCAAGGTCAAGGAAAGCATGGTTGAAGAGCTCGACATGAATATGTACAGGGAGTAATTCACTCCAATTTTTTTACCCATTCTATATTTCAAAAGAATAATACGCGCTTTATTAAGAAATCAGAAATTGCAAACTGGTTAATATTCCAGGCATTGATTTTAACAGATGAAAGCACGTTCTCATCAATTAATGATGCACAAAAGTCAACGAAATTTTAGGACTTGTCCATCCAATTTTGCATCTTTGTCTCAGATATTCAAATTGTCCATGAAACGGTGGATTGGAAAATAGGAATCAATCTCCCTGACATCATCGTAACCTTCCGGAATGGATTTTCCAAAACGGTTTAGCCAAATGGATTTCATTCCAGATCGCTTGGCACCCAGGATGTCAGCCTCAAGGGTATCTCCCACCATAACGGAATCTTCAAGGCTTACACCCATTTTGTTGATGGTATACTGGAATATCCTGGGGTCCGGTTTGGAATAACCCAGATCTCCGGAGGCGACGAGAACTGATACATAGTCCTCGATTCCACAACTTCTCAGTTTCTGTTCCTGTCCATCCCTTGGATTGTTAGTTATTACTCCAATGAGTATATTTTTTGCACGCAATTCATTCAAAACTTCGAGGCAACCCGGGACAGGGCGCATGGATTTCTTGTAGCTGTCAGTATATGTCTTGACAGCATAATCAAGTTCCTTTTCAGTCAGGGGTACGCCGAATCCAGAAAGAATGAGTCGGATACGCTCCCTTCTCATGTGCATGATGCCTGAGTGATGGCTTATGGTCTCGGAAGGGACCAACTGTCTCCAGTAAAGGTTCCAGAGGCGATCCAGTTCATCCAGGGTTGTGCCACTGAGATTATTATACCTGTTTTTGAGGGCCATAAATGCAGAATGTCTCGAATGAGTGTAATCAAAGAGTGTATCGTCGAGATCAAACATCACTGCAGATGCTATTTTCATTTACGGCTTCGAATTGCGTTCTTTATTAATAATCTATGCAAACTGTAAGGCCAACTGTGGCAGGAAAGCCCCTCCCAGGGCATAATTTTACATAAAATATACCACAATTCAGGTGCATATATGCTATGTCATAATATTCCAGAGATCAATTTCGATATCCTCAGAGGTTCCGGCATCTTTCCGAAAAGTGTACTTTTTCTTATCAGCAATTCTGCCTCATCAGCATCTATTCCGGCCAGATTTGCATAAATCATATAGCTACTATCTATGCGAAGGGCAAAAATTTCAGTCTTTTCAAGGATCGCAATTCTTTTCTGTGGATCTGGAATATGCTTCATCACTGCATGTTTTATGGAATCAAGATCAGGCCTATGACTGACAAGGGAAATAACAGGAAGTCCAGTTGCAGTGTTTATTTCAGCTATGTCACATAAATTGAGGCCTCCAAATGTTATTCCGGGCAACATAACATAATTGCTTCGTTCACGGTATCTGTCTAGAACCTCATCTGAAATAGCACGGGTTGAATCAGTTCCATCAATCTCAATACTGGTCCTGCTAATTCCCTCCAAACGTCCATCCATCCTGACAAGGGCAAATAACAAGGTTTCCCTTTCATACTTGGATCTGTCAAAAGCTGAACCGCATACCCCGATCACCCTGGAAAGTTTCTTCACATTGATCCATGAATTCTGGATATATTTCCGTTTTCCCGGCCCGATCTCTTATGATTCTTCATGCAAGTATTATACCGGCCCCATATTTTTCAAGGGACATGTCTAATTGTGTGGATAATTCAGTTATAATCCCTAGAAAGTTCAGTTTTCTATATTGGTTCCGGTCTCTTAACATAATAACCATGAACGGGGATCTGGATGCACTAAACGCATAATTTCCAATCCTGAAATATTTTTTCAATCGGTCATTATAAAAATAAGGTTTAGATATAAAGAAGATTCTGTAATTTATTAGGGATTTCAGAATAAAACATTGACATGAAAACCCTTATATTGTCAAAGGATATATCCTGCCTACGCACTAAAATGCACCTTCTAAGTCAATAACTTATGAAGGGAAGGGTAAGAGGTCTTATGACCGATGACGCCAGTCAATGTTTAATCGCAGCAAAATGGATTGTGTAATCTGCTAAGCTGCTTGGGGGATGGTTTG
>JAMCUD010000061.1 GCA_023379355.1 Thermoplasmatota archaeon | reverse complement strand
CTCCTGTTGGTGCAAAGTATTCAAACTGTGGAGGATTCATAATTTACAAATTTTATACAGATATTTAAATTGAATTATATGGTTTCTGTATTATGAAAACCGATATTATCTGGCTGGAATCTTTTCCTGCTGAAGGCTGTGCCTCTTGGAAACGATCTCTGAGGCAATGCTCAGGGCAATTTCGAAAGGACTGACTGCCCCAATATCAACGCCAATGGGTGCATGTATACTGTCTAGAAACTCTCTTGAAACGCCTTCCCCTTCAAGAACCTCAAAATCATGGCTTATACGTTTCCTGCTGGCCAGAAGGCCTACATATGAAGGGTTCTTGCCTGCGAGCGACTTTAGAGTCGATATATCACGCTCTCCCTTGGTAAGGACAACAACGAAGTCGTTCTGGCTTATTTCGAAGGTCGAAAGATCAAAATCCAGTTCACTGTGAATAATGTCGGGCTTATTCTCAAGCACTGGTGCGTGATCTATGACAATTACCTTGAAGTTAAGGAGCTTTCCCAGCATTATCAATGAATCTTCAATGTCATCCTTTCCTCCCTGCCCTATTATTATTAACCTCTGGGATGGAAAATATGGCTCTAGATAGACTTCTATGGTTCCTCCACAGAACGTTTCAACGAAAATCTCATTTTCATTTCTCCTGGAGACCATTGAATTCAGGCCCATGCCTGCATCTTCAAGGTGAATCTTTATGACATTGGGCTGACCAGTCTTCAAAACTTTCTCGGCTTCATCCAGAATGACGTTTTCCGGGCATGCGCCCCCAAGTGAACCATACTGGATAGCCCTGTTCTGAATCACAACCTTAAAACCTGGTTTGGCCAGAGATGACCCTTCTGTCCTTATAACAGTGGCAACGACAAATGCAGTGGATTTCTTACCGAATTCCGCAAGTTTTCCTGCAAAGTCATAGTTTTCCATTGGTTATGATTACGGTGTCGTGTTTAATCTTTACTCATTCAATTTCTTCTTTCCACTTTACTATGATCAATGGATGAAGGTTTTCTGCGTCTTGATTGGGTTACCTTACAATGAAAAGAAGTCGATGTTCCAGTATTCTACGCAAATTATCCACTGCCTTGTCTTAACCATGAGTCCTGTTCCTACTCCTCAAAAAACTCCAATTCCAGATATTGCCCTCCGAAAGAAAAGTATGATAATCTGACAATGATTTTCGCTGGATGTCACTAGTTGCTGTTGTAATGGCTGCTGGCTTTTCCAAGCGTTTTCATGGAGACAAGCTGGTATTCCCCATCTGCGGTGTACCAGCCATACTCAGAGTAATAAATTCTCTAAAAGACACCGGTATCTCAGATATAAGAGTTGTATTAAGGCGCGAAGAGAAGAGAGTGGAAGAAATGATGCTTGATAATATTGTCCCGATTTATAACGATAATTCGGAGGAGGGGCTGGCATCTTCCCTGAGGCTTGCGGCACAAGCAGCCATTGACTCGGGAAAGGATCTCATGACGGTTCTTGGTGACCAGCCTCTCGTATCTCCCAGATCTCTATCAATGCTTATTCATGAATTTGGGAAGGGTGAAAAGAGATTAATTTCATTTTCATTTAATGGAAACCCTGTCTCACCAGTAATTTTCGCCAGGCCATATCTTCAAGAAATAATGAAACTGAAGGGGGATGTTGGTGGGAAATCCATACTTCTGAGAAATAAGGGCGACCTGACATTGCTGGAGTTCGAAGACCCATGGGAGAGTGAGGACATAGATACTCAAGATGCAGCCGAAAAGATGAACAGGCACCTTGGCTGTTGAAGAGACCTAACTGGTTATTCGGTTGAGCCCAACATGCCATTTATTATTGAATCTGCAGCTGAGTAAGGGTCCTTTTCACCATCCCTTATCCTGTTGATTATGTTTTCCATAAGGCTGGAATCCTCAAACCTTGAGTTTATTCTGGAGATCATTGCGTTCTGAACTATTGTTTTCAGTTCCATCATCTGCCTTTTCAATCTTATTTCCGAATTTCTCTGAACGTATTCCTTTCTAAGATCCAGTAATTTCAGGAGTTCCGGGTAGCCTTCCCCATTAAGTGAGTTCAACCCTAGAACTGGAATCTTCCACCCCTTGCTAGGGCTCATTGCAAGTGTTTCCTGAATATCCTTCATCGCCATAAAGGAACCTTCCCTATCCATCTTATTGATTAAAAATAAGTCTCCGATCTCCATTATCCCGGCCTTCACTGCCTGGATTTCGTCCCCAAGCCCGGGTCCAAGTACCACCGCGACAGTATCCACAAGGTCCCTTACCTCAAGATCCGCCTGACCCGCACCTACGGTCTCCACTATTATGACCTGAAAACCCGCGGCATCCAGGATCTTTACGGCATCCCATACTGAACGTGACAGACCCCCGCTGATCCCCCGGTTGGCAACGCTCCTCATAAAGATGCCCCTTGAAGAGAGCGATTCCTGCATCCGGATCCTGTTTCCCAGAAAAGAACCCCCTGAAAAGGGGCTGGATGCATCTATAGCTATGACAGAAACATTTACACCGGAATCATGGAGCAACCCGGAAAGCCTTCCGATTATGGTGCTCTTCCCAATGCCTGGTGGTCCAGTAATTCCAATTATGTGGGCTCCTCCAGTGTTACGGTATATTGATGAAATTATTCTTCGTACGCTGCTGTTTACTGATGTTGTCTCAACAAGAGATATGCCACGGGAAACCGCAGCCCTGTCTCCCTTCTTAATCCCATCAATGAGAGAGTCAATGTCCATCTAATGCAACCCTGACATCTTCTTTGATCTGGCCTCAGCCGCCCGCTTGACTATGTGATCAACAATCTGCTTAATGGGCGTTCCTGGTCCGTAGTTGCCGGAAATCCCCATTTTTTCAAGTGCAGGTTTATCCTGATCTGGTATGGTACCACCACCGACGATGCTGATATCTGTGATACCCTTTTCCCTTACAAGGTCAGCAACATTTTTGAAGACAGTCATATGCGCACCATTCAGAAGGCTGAGCGCAATAACATCCACATCCTCGTTTACAGCGGTTTCTACTACCTCCTGAGGAGTTGGGAGCAGACCTGCATATATAACTTCCATTCCTGCATCTCTGAATGCCCTTGCAAGCACAAGGATGCCCCTGTCATGCCCATCTATTCCAGGTTTAGCGAGAAGTATCTTTATGGGTTTGTCCTTAAACAATAATTGGCTCTTTCCAGTTTCCGAAGACTTTTCTTCCGACATTTGAAATTTCCTCTAACGTTGCATACTCTTCCACAGCCTTGAGTATGAAAGGCATCGTGTTTACACTCTCGTCCCGCATTGCATTTTCGAGGTTAATCAGGGCTTCTTTAACTTTCTCGCTGTTTCTCTTCATCTTAACTCCAGAGATTCTTTTAATCTGCCTTTCCTGAGCCTTCATACTTATTCTCAGTATATTGATAGGTGGCTCTTCCTTTTCCTGATATTTATTGACCCCCACCATTATTTCCTCAAGGTTTTCCAGCCTCAACTGCCTTCTGTAGGAAGTAGCAGCGATCTCCTTCTGAATATACCCTTTCTTGACTGCCTCCAGGATGCCACCCATCTGTTCTATCATATCGAAATACCGGTATGCCTCCTGTTCCATTTTCATGGTCAGCCATTCAAGATAATATGAACCACCAAGGGGGTCTACTGTGTCAGTTATACCGGTTTCCTCTGCGATAATCTGCTGAGTCCTCAAAGCTATTTTTACTGCCTCCTCGGATGGTAGAGCCCATGCCTCGTCATAGGAATTGGTATGAAGGCTCTGTGTCCCTCCAAGGACTGCTGCCATGGCTTCAATAGTTGTCCTTATTATATTATTCAATGGCTGCTGCCATGTAAGGCTGTAACCTGAGGTTTGGGTATGGAATCTCATAAGCAGGGTTCTTTCATTCTTAGCGCCATATTTCTCTTTAAGGACGGTAGCCCATATCCTCCTGGCTGCCCGCATTTTAGCTATTTCCTCAAAGAAGTTTATTGATGAGTTAAAGAAGAAAGATAGCCTAGGAGCGAAATCGTCCACTGAGAGACCGTTTTTTATGCCCATTTCTACATAATGAAACCCGTCTGCAAGGGTAAAGGCAAGTTCCTGAGCTGCACTGGATCCAGCCTCTCTTATATGATATCCGGAAATGCTTATGTAATTCCATTTCGGCATATTCTCTGTGCAGTAAAGCATCATATCCCTTATAAGTCTAAGATGGGCCTCCGGAGGATAAATCCATTCTTTCTGCGCAATGTATTCCTTTAGAATGTCGGCTTGAACTGTACCGGAAAGCTTCTCTATTGGGACACCTTGTTTTTTGCCTAGGGCTATGTACATTGCTGTGAGAACTGCTGCTGGTGCATTTATTGTCATGGAAGTACTTACTTTTTCAAGATCGATTCCTCTGAAAATCACTTCCATGTCCCTTAGAGAGGATACATTTACCCCACATTTACCAACTTCACCCTCAGACCTGGGGTTGTCGCAATCATAACCGTATAGAGTTGGCATATCAAATGCAATACTCAATCCGGATTCACCGTGGGAAATGAGATATTTCAGCCGCCTGTTGGTGTCCTCCGGAGTGCCGAAGCCTGAAAACATTCTCATTGTCCACCTTCTACCTCTGTACATATCCGGATAAACCCCTCTTGTGAAGGGATATTCCCCGGGGAAACCCAGGAATTTTTTTTCGTAGCCAGGAGGAAGATCTGATCCTGTGTAAACTTCCTTAGCACTTATTCCAGATGTATTTTCAAAGTCCCTATCGTATTCCATGTGGCCTTTACGCCATTTTGAAAGGGTGTTTTGTTGCCATAAACTGTATTCTGGGTTACTTACGCTAAGAAGATCATTGAATTCCTTCAGTTTCCTTGACCAGTAAGATGAAGAATTTTCTCCCATGAATTTGCATTAGGCAATACAGGGATTAATATTTTACACCAGAAAGAATTGATAGATACTATCAGGCAACCCATTGAAATTTATCTTGACTTTCTTTATAACAATAACTGGGAAAAAATTAAAAAAATTCATTCTCGGATCATCCAGATGAGTGGCTAAATGAAACTGCCAATGAATAGTCCGGGAGTCAGTTCACCAGTAGTCTTTGTTTACCATGTCGTCATACAATTCTGAAAGTTTCTCCTTCTTGCTCATTTCATGATTTGCAAGTTCCCTGAGCAGTTCACTTATTGGCGATGAACCGTATTCGCTTGACATTATCTCGAACAGGTTGTGTACGTCATCCGTAGTCTTTATAGCTGAAAGTATCACGCTTTTTAGATCGTTTGGGTTTATCTCCCTTCCTGCGTCTCGTATTATATGATCGAGCATCTCAAAGTTTTTCATGTCGGGTGAAACTTGAGCATTGATCGATGCCTGGCCCGATTCCAATGCCTTCTTGATGAACTCGGTATCCTCTTCTTCATCATTCCTTAATTCCTTCAAGAAATGCCTGACATGATCCATGGAGGATTTCTTGTACAGGTCATCGTATTTCTGGGTGATACGTCTCTTGAGAACCATCGTCCTGCGAAGAAGGTCCTGCCGGACTTCGTCGAAGGTCTTCCGGACTATTGTTACCTTTGGACCTGACACCTTTTTCACCATCATCATAACCATGGTGCTACTTGTTTATAACTTTTACTTAGCGTAATATATTCAAATTTGTATCCGCTGTTTTCTAATGAACAGATTTCTCTTTCATTATACCCGTACATATTGTTCATGCACTAGTATCCGTCTTTCCGGTTATATGAAATGAAAAGAACGAGTGTTTAAAGTGTATGGCTTTTAATTCATATTTGGAATCCTGAATTTAACTTCTGGAAATAAAGCTACACACGACACCCATGTTGTTTCCGGTATGAGAAGATTGAAGGGGGGAATCCCCCTTATCCGGAGGAATTTCAATCTGAGGATTCAGATTATCTGAAAGATTTTACTTCTTTGTGGCGTTAAACTGGCTCTTTTCCCATTCTTCGAAACCTTTGCCGGGAAGTGATTTTATCACCATCAAGGTAAAGAGGTGCTCGACATGGGGAATTGATTGAGCCTTACTCAGTATCTCAAATAGATGATCCTGATCAACTGCAAACCCCCTGAATATCAGATCATAATCACCGGTAATCAGATCTACGAGAAAGATTTCCTTTATGTCGTTTAACCTTTCCGCGACCTCAACAGAATGATTCGCGTCGGTTACTCTAACCATGCTGTAGAAAATGAGATTGTAGCCGAATTTCTTCATGTTAAGCTTTGCAGTAAATCCTTCAATTATTCCATCCTCAATCAGGTTGTCTATCCTCTTCTTGACCGCGGGTTTACTTATTCCCGTTATATCTGAGAGATACTTTATGGAATACCTGCCATTCCTGGAAAGGGAGGACAGGATTGTCACATCTATATCATCGAGTCCATTGCTTCTATCCGACATGTTTCCTCAATGACCAATACAGTGTCTAAGGATTTAATTTTTATGGAGTGGTTAATCTAATAATTTTTTTATACCAAATTTTTAGAGAATTTCATGTGGCTATAAAAGCGGGCCACTAATTTCTGATTCGTTACAAAATTCCGTTGTTGAATGGATAAATTTAGAGATTATGAAACCTTAAGCTGTTTTTTATCAATTTATAAATTTACTGATTTAACAAATGTGAGAATAAATTTCGTTTTGGGTTAACATTTAGTTAACTTATTATATTCAATTAAGGATTCGTCCAGATGAGTCATGCAAATCCACATAGAGCACAAAAAACCAGTGACACAACCAGCACTCTTGAATTTTCTCATAATTATGAGGTAGTATGATTATGCAGAGCATGTTGGAACGTTATCGTTCACTATTCGTAAATCTAGATTCAGTTATCCACCTTGCCGCCTGTTCACAGTCTCCCCTCAGCCTGAGCGTTCAGGAAGCGATTGAAAAGATGAAAGCAGATATACTTGAGTTTGGAAACCCTTGGGACATCTGGGTTGAAAAGGTTAATGAATCTAAGAGACTTTTTGCAGAGATTATTCACGCTAAACCTGAAAATATTGCCGTATCAAGTTCAGTCTCATCTGCCTTCTCTTCAGTAATGAGTTCCATGAATTTTGGAGAACGCAATGGGATCGTTGTAACAAGTTTGGATTATCCCACAACGAATTTCATTGCCCTTGCTAATGAAAAGAATGGCGCGAGAGTTTCCACTGTGCACGATAATGGGGGAGAAATAGTTCCTGATGATTATAGGGCATACATAAATTCAAAAACGAAAATGGTAAGCGCGATTCATGTTTCTTCCCTGAATGGATATAAACAGGATGTGGAAGCCATAATTCAGATGGCACATGATGCTGGATCTATGGCCTATATCGATGCATATCAGTCTGTGGGTTCTGTTGAAGTGGATGCTGTTAAAACTGATACTGAATTTCTTGCTGCCGGAAACCTGAAATGGCTGCTTGGATGGTCCGGAATCTCCCACCTTTACATAAGGAGCGATATAATACATGAATCTGAGCCATCCAATACAGGATGGTTTTCCCAGAAGAACCCGTTCCAGTTTGCCCCTCAGAAACTGGAATATGCTGACACTGCTGCAAGGTTCGAAGGGGGAACTTGGTCAATGCCCAGTGTGTACGCGTCCATCGCAGGCATGAGAACCGTGTTGAAGGTGGGGTTGCCCTTCATATTTCAGAGGATAAGAGAATTGAGCTCTTTTGCATATGAGACCGGTAAGAATTATGGATTGACACCACTAACTACAGCAGATCCAGACAGAAGGGGCGGAATAGTATCATTCAGATGTAGAGACGCAAGCGATGTTGAGCACAAGCTGAAAAAGGAGAGGATCATTACCGCAGCCAGGGGAGATGGGATAAGGATAGCGCCAAATTTCTATAACACTGAGGAGGAAGTGGAAAAAGCCATAGAAAGGATTGCATACTACATCAAAGCTTCGAATTGAAGACACCACCTTTATTTTTATCGACCGACGCTAAATCTGAACAAATTCAATCTTGTAACCCCTAGAATCTCTCTATTTTTATCATGTTAACTTCCAAAACGCTCTAGCATCCATATCTAAATGTTTGAATTTCGACATGAAACTGGACTTATGGTGAGAAAACATTATTTCAAGACAATGTATATATTACATGATGATTATTACTGAAACTGAAAAAATACTGGACAGAGCCTGCATATTTTCAATAAGCGCCGAATCAAAGCTGGGGGAATTTCTCACTCTCAATGACATAACTGCCATTGTGAGGATAAGACCAAATCAGACAGGGGGGTTCGCTCTTTTCAACTTCGATATTGAGTCTGTTGATGAAAGGGTTTTGCAGGGCTGGGAAAACGGTAATGGTGAACTGAACTATGATAACGAGTGTGTCACCATAAAACACGATCTAACCGGAACCAAATATATTCAACTCTTCAAGGACATTAACAAGGTCTCCTCTGCAATTATTGATTGCATAATCTTCAACAAGGGTTACTTTTACCTGTATGTGAGGTTCCATAGCAATGATGAAGAGAAACTTGGGGAGGTAGTCAGAAAGGAACTAACAAAATTCCCGAAATTTTCCATAAAATACCTGGGACAGAACAACGGCCTAGTTGGTGCTTACAAGGACATGTCTGATGTCCTGACCCTCCGGTATGTAGAGATCAAAAGTGAGATCCCCAAGAATTACATGGATATCCTTAAAGACCCGGTAATCTCAAGTTTTGGGATATCCTGGCTGAGGGAAATGAAATATCTTACAGAGGATGAAATTAGGGGAGTCTTTTATGATAAGGAGTCCATTCTTAAGAAGAAAGGGACGTTTATAAATGAGATTTCGCCAAAGCAGAATATTTATGAAACTAGCTTCAGGAATCCTATTATAGAATACATTGTAAGAGAAACCTCTGAGAGGTCCATCGTGACACTGGGAATGATGCAGAAACTCGATGGCAGGATTTTCACATTCGCCACAATAGTTCCTGACATAGTCCTGCCTAAATTTTTTGATGTGGTGTTCCAGATATGCGACAAGTTCCCAGACTGGAAGCTGAATATACAGGAAGTTGATCTGCTGGATAGTATGGAAACCTAAAGAGTTCAGTCAATCATTAACTGGGTATCTCAGGACTGCACATATCCCTCCGAACGACTGAATCAATTTTCCTGGTTCAGCAGACGAACTCAGGATGTGAATTCTGGTCTTGTATCCATCGGCTATCCCGAGAATCTCTCTTATGGAATCTTTACGGAATTCCGTGTCAGTAATTAGAAGAGTGTCAACAGCCCCAAGGGATGTGGCCTTTTTCACCTGTTCAACACCATAGGTGGCAAGGTTATCTTTCTTCAGATGCATCTTAAAATTCTCCACAAATTTCGCATCCTTTGAGAGCCTTAATTTTTCAAGAGCTCTCGAACTTCCCTCTCCAGTGAGTAACTCGAAAATAGATCCTTCGTCACTGCGAGTTGTCTGAAAACACTCAATCCATGCAAACTGGCTTTTATTAGGAAGGAGGAATGCCTCAAATTTTGGTGGACTGAATCCTTCACCAGTTATGACTACGCTGTTCCCTCTGCCAGAATAGTTTTTCAATACGTCATAAATCCTTGAAAAATATGCCTCCTCCGAATAGTTTCCTTCATACATCTTTCCTGATTTTCCAGACTCTATCCGTGCTATTCTCTGGTTCCCGTAACTCCTCGAAAGAAAAACCTCTGCTGTTTCGTCATCCAGCGTCACAAAGATGGTCCCCCCACTGGATCCGCCTGAACACTCTTCCAGAAACTGTTTCTCCCTTTCGTTCCACTCCTTTTTGACTATCTCCAATGTTTCGCCCTGTGATATATTGAATGACTGGTGATCGCCCACAATATCCTCCGGCCCTTCCACCACAACTCCCAGTACTCTGAGGCTTTTGGAAAATTCCTGAAATCCCGTGGACTCGATCCTGATCGTGAGTCTCGCAGGTTTCCTTTCGGTTTCCTTTGACCGATTCATATCCTGTTTCCTCTCAACTCTTCTCATGACTGTCATCCTGATCTCATCAGAGGGAGCGAGGATATTGCTGAGGTACCAGAGATCATCATCTTCCTCTACGGTGATAATTTTGGTTTTATCAGCGGAATCGTGTATGTTCACGAATAATCCCTCAGAATTGAGTTAAGTTTCATCAATATTGAGGGGTAATGCGTTCCATGCCAGTAAAGCCTTCCGCAACCTGGACACTCCATTACTGCGAGGTGATTTTCTTTAACCGAATCTGGCACTCTCAGATCAACCTTTTCCTGTTTTATCTCATGAAGCAGAGAGTTGCAGACTGAGCATCGTGACATGAATTTTCCTGGATCAGGCATGAAACGGGAAATGACTTCCCTTATCTGTTCTGAGAGAACGTTAGATCTTATCAATACAGAATCCCTGTACATTGAAGCCATCAACCTGTCCGATGTAAGAAGGATCATTCCTCTATCCCTCACATAGGAAATTATTTGCTTATCGGTGCTCTCAGAACCGGCATAGACCGTATCAAAACCCATGAACCTTAACCATCTGGCAAGCTTACCGAGCATCCCGTCTGCACAGAAGACCGGACTGCCTTCTGATCCTTTACCTGTTTGGTAGACCCCTGTCATAAATGTAAAATTGGGAACAAGGTGATAATTATTTTGAAGTACACTGAGTCTTACTTACGCCTGTTGAAAACAAAGTATAGAATGAACATGGAAACGACTAGACCAATCAGGATAGCAGCATCCCTGTAATCAACATATAGCGGATTCACCCTGGGGTATCCCCAGGTAAATCCAGGGAATGCACCAAGTTGGAGAGCGCGAATATTTGTCAACGTGGAACCCCCATATTTGACCAGTGATTTTTCGTTTTCTATTTTCAGGAACGCATTTGTGAAATTTTTGGCAGTTGGGCTGTCATTCAATAAAGATAGTTCATTGACAAGCTGCATTCCAAAATAATTCAGACCGGTGTATGAAAGATCAAACACCACCAGGTCCTGTGTTGTATTGGAACTCCAGTTGTAACCGGACACGATGGTTCGGTTATCAAGCACAGAACTGAAAAATAAGGTCCAGTTGGATGACGAGATTGAATAATGGGAATTTGCGCCGTCAACGTAGTATGTAAAGGACGGCAAAGTGGTTGGGGGAGTTGGAAGTGTAGTTGGTGCTCCGGTTGATGCAAAGCTGGCTCCTGTGGATAAAATCAGGATGGAAATTACAAAGACTGAAAGTGCTAATCTGTTCTTATTCATTATTAACCGGTTCTACGCATAATGAAAAATCCCAATATATAACTTTTCGAAGTTACCCCTTATTGACTTAAAATAATCATGGATTTTTTCTGTACAGATACATGTCCCCGTCTGGGTCCTTTCTTACCTCGAAGTATTTCCCACTTTCGCCCTTCAGAAATTTTCTTATGGCAGCCCGAGAAACACCTTTTCTTCTGGCTTCCTTAATTAAAGTCCTTATAGGTATTATTCCCATCGACATTAGATATTCCATAATGACGTCGGCATCCCTTGAACCCCTGTAGTTTCGATCAAGGTAAAGAATTGAAATTGCCACTGCTATGACAACCTCAGGAAGTATACCTGTGGAGAAAATGCTGACAGACCTTATTACCCTGTGACCATCATACTGAGCAACAGCAGATACATTGTAGTAGCCTGGAAGTATCGTTAATAAAAGGCCATTAGTGCCACCTAATTTTCTGCCATTAAGATAGAGTCTGACACTTACGTCATTCAGGATGTAACCTCTTAAGACCACCTTCAGGAGACCGAACCCTGGGAAATTGCTTGCCTCTATTCTCATGCTGGAGACTTGAGGAAAAGCCTTTACAGTTAAGTTTGAATTCACGGAAGTGTATAAATTACCGCATATATCCCTGGAAACTATTCTTATTGAGTAATTTCCATTATGGCTCACGTTCAATAAGAAGTGCCCTGCCTCGATGGACGTATTATAAACAACCGAAGTACCCAGGGAAAAGGTGATGGTTTCATTTACAGGAGAGGAACTGGAGTAGTTTACCATGTAGGAACCGTTTCCCATGTATCTTATTTCATTAATGGAGACGACCGGTGGAACGTTTGAATAAACCATCCTTAAGTTCCTTGAGTTCCAGTTCCCAAAACTGTTCACGTAAGTTATGTTCAGAACTACTGAACTGTAATTCCCGCTGAAAGAGACACTGCCATTTGTGTTCAGGACTGGAGAAGGTCCTGTATGATTGACCACTAACGTTACGAAATAACCGCCGCTACTGTTCTGAAGGTCCAGCCTGTATACTCTTTCATTTGTGTATATCCTCTTCTTCAGATATGAAAGAGAGGGCATGGTGTTGTTCACGTTCAATGAAAGGTTCTCTGACGATGAGAGCCCGGCCTTGTCTGTGGCTTTTATGTTGAAAATGTAGGTTCCATTTTGATGAAACGTATTTTTTATTGATCTCAGATTGAGGACAGCAAATGTGACGTTCGCCATTTCAATTCTATTAACGGGAAGGTTATTCGGACCATCAATCCGAATCTTCACTGATGAAGTTATGTTTGAAGCCACTTGTAGAGTGATGTTGCTTCTGGAATTCCCAAAGAATGAGGCATTGGTGCGGTTGAATAATGCTGTAATGTGAGGAGTGAAAGTCATTACAGTAAAATTTGCCCTGGCAATAACCATTCTAACACCATCCGGGAAAACTGCATTTACGATAACATTCCACCTCCCGTTACCAAGTTGAATAAATTCTGTTGTGTTTTCTGATGCAAAAGATTCCATACCATTTATTCCAGTTGCATTGACAGTGTAGTTGGAAGCGCCGCTAACTGACGGCCATTTGAGGTTTAAATAACCCGATGAAAGAAAACTTCCTGCCAGTAGAGAAAGATTTGAAACTGGTATTTTTGGAATAATAAACGATGGAATCTTTATGTTCAGTATTCTGCCATATAAATCTCTGATGGTGATATTTATTGTCATGTTTCCGCCAGATGCACTCGGGACATGGAAAAGGTAATAACTTCCCTCTCTGCTCAGGAAGAAGCCATTTACAGATATATTGTTTACATAATTGTCTGGCACGTTCTGAATGCTGAATGAAACATTAGACCCCGCTGAAATCGCATTCGTGCTGGAGTTGAAGTTTACTCTTGGCCGGTAATTATCTATGAATATGTCCTGCCTGAAGATGTATGAATTTCCGACTGAATTATTCACAGTCAACGATAGAACACTTGAACCGTTGTTGAGATTCTCGGGATTAAATAGAATAATTGAGTTATGTACAGGAAATTCAACCTGATCTATAAAGGCTATAATCGTCCATGGACTTTCTGAATGCACTGAAATATTTATTTCCGAAGAGTTACCGCTATAGAATGGCTTCTGACTGATGCTTACACTGATGCTTCCATTTATGAAAGGATACGCCCCCTCGTACAGGACTTTGATATTTCCATTTTCCATGAAAAATATAGAATCATTATGAGATGCCATATATCTCATATTTGAACTCAGGTTGAGGGAATAATATCCCGATGAGTTAAGGATATAGTATCTGCTTGCATTGGAAAAGATCACACTGCTTTGGAAAAGTGCAGCAGATTCAATGCCTGAGCCAAGGTATATGCCAGTAAGATTTTCATTCAGGAAATTTCCGTTTCCAGGAACACTCCTGGATACTGACATCATACAGGTGTCGTTCTCGAAGGAGAAAGAATAATTGTAGCTGGGAAACTCAGCAATCTCAGTTTGTACTTTATGAAACATTGAATCTGTGGTTGAATTGATTTCATAGCTGTAGACTTCCCTGTCCTGCTGGCTGTATCTTATGGTTTTTAAAACACCGTTCACGAAAGAAGCACTCAAGGGAAGACTCCCGTTTACCATAAAGGAAGCCAATTTCCCTTTAAGATTCAATAAGATGGCGGAATCGTCTGTCAATATGCCGTACAGATCGGAACTTTCCTGAAGTACTGATATGTTACCATGAAGTGAGAAATTGAAGATCCTGCTGGAAACCGTCATGTTGGACTCGTTTATCCTGGTGACCGTTGTGGATGACTGGTTGCTGTAGAACACCGAATAAATTCCGTAACCTGCCATTGCATAGAGGAATTCATAACCGGCTCTGGCCGAACTCAATACCCTTAATGACTGGTTGTTCAGATTAAGTTCCTCAACATTAAAAGTCGATCTGTTTACGAAAATTAGGGAATTATCTAATTCGTCATACCGAAAATCTGTGCTTTTGGAACCCAATTCTGGAAAGTATCCCAAGCTCTTCTCCTTCATACTACTGTCATACCCTCCATAAACTGGAAACATACCTGAAGTACCGTTGGAAATAGATATTGCATAAATCGTAATATTGCAGTATGGTCCACCAATATCGAGGCTCAAACCGCCATTTCCTGAAAAATTCAAGGGAAAAATTGGGAGCGAATCACCAATTGATTGATTGTGGCCGTTCCCCATAGAAAACAGAACTGGTTCTTTGTTACTTCCACCTACCGTCAGATTATCTGTTAACCTCTGACCGATGGGGGGCATTTTGCCTACTGTATATTTCTCCACGCCTGTTACGGTGTCATTAAGACCCCTTGCTGACCCGAAATTCTGATCCAGCATCTTCCCCCCGGAGCTTGCCAGAGCAATATTGCTTATGGTGTTCAGATAATTGTTGTTGTAATTCCAGGAGAACGTAAAGCTAATGTTTGCATCGCCTGAGGAGGGAAGGTTGATTCCAAGTGTTGTCCACTGAATAATTCCATCGTTAGGGGATGACCAGATGTTAAGGGCTTTTCCATATTGTGTGTTTACGACTGAGATATTGTAGTTGTTGCTGTGATTCAGAACTGTAAAGGAAAAACCATTTTCAGAACTTGGGAAAACTCCCAAGGGTTCGCTTGAAAAATTTAATGAATCCAACTTGTAGTTTTCATATTTCAGGGGAGCCATGGATGCATTTGACACATTAAGGGTAATACCCGATATAAGTATTATTATAAGAAATACATGAATTTTCATAAATTCAGTAAACCCGTAAGTGTCACCATGTTAACAATATTTTGGTACCCCTGTTTATACTGTTCCACCCGGTTTTATATAAAGGTCGCTAGTAAAGGGACCTACTCGATAATCTGCCTATTTCCATTCCTGGAACTGCATGATTGGGGTCAAATACCACGCATTCAATTTGCCTAAGCAGGATAAAAAGAATGTAATTACATATATATCTCACCAAGATATTGGCGATTGCTATGATCAAGGTCGGTATCAACGGTTACGGTACCATTGGCAGAAGAGTTGCCGATGCGGTTTCTGCGCAGAATGATATGACCGTTGTTGGTGTGCTGAAAACTCACCCGGATTACATTGCTCAGGCTGCTGCTTCAAAGTTCAGAATATTCACTCCAGATGGAGACAGAGATGGAAAATTCAGAGATAATGGAATAAGTGTTGAGGGAGATCTTCAGAACCTGATAGATTCTGCTGACATCGTCGTAGATGCAACACCGGAAGGAAATGGAAAAAAGAATCTTGAATCATATAGAAAATCAGGGGTAAAGGCTATATTCCAGGGAGGCGAACAGGCTTCCACCGCCCAGGGAAGTTTCAATTCCTATTCAAATTACGAATCCTGTATCGGAAAGGACTATCTGAGGGTAGTATCGTGCAACACGACAGGGCTTGCCAGAAGCCTTTCAGTCTTGAGAGATACCTTTGGGTTGAAGGACGTTCAGGTCACATTAATCAGAAGAGGGACTGATCCAAATGACAACAAAAAGGGACCAATAAATGCCATAGTTCCCGACCTTCACTTTCCATCACATCATGGCCCGGATGTAATGACTGTACTGCCGGGGGTAAATATTGAGACTTCATCAGTCAATGTACCGACTACGCTGATGCATGTGCATGCAGTATCCGCGGTAATTGATAGAGGCGGAGACAATACTCAGGCGATTGATGCCTTCGCCGCAAGAAGACGTATCCTTACGGTATCCGGCAGTGAAGGCTTAGTATCCACCGCTCAGATAATGGATATGGCCAAGGAAATGAACAGAAACAGGTCAGATCTGTATGAGATTGCAATTTGGAAAGAAAGCGTAAATTTAAGAGAACATAAGATCAATTACATACAGGCTGTTCATCAGGAGAGTGATGTTGTTCCGGAGAACATTGACGCAATAAGGGCAATGTTCCAGCTTGCAGACAAGGAAAAATCTCTGAAACTGACGGATGCACATCTCGGAATAGGAAACAGGGTGAAATAATGGCAGAAGAAAAAGTTGAATCAAAGAAAATTACCATAGAGGACTTACCAGGAGTTGGAGAAGCAACAGCTGAGAAACTGAGAGAGAATGGATTTGACGACATAATGACACTTGCAGTCGCATCTCCCAAGGACCTTTCCGATGTTGCTGGGATAGCAGAAGGAAGTGCCATAAAGATTATTGCTGCGGCGAGAAAGTTTGCTGATGTCGGCAATTTTGAAACCGGAGAGCAGATACTTGAAAGAAGAAGAGAGGTAACCCGGCTTACCACAGGATCGAAGAACCTTGACAATCTTCTTGGAGGAGGGCTGGAGACCCAATCCATAACTGAATATTTCGGCGAATTTGGATCTGGAAAAACTCAGATAATGCACCAGCTTGCAGTAAACTGTACAAGACCAGTTGAGGATGGCGGTTTCGATTCAGATGTACTGATCATTGATACTGAAAACACCTTCAGGCCTGAGAGAATAATCCAGATGTCAAAGTTCAGGAACTGCGATCCTGACGTCGTGCTAAAAAGAATACATGTGGCCAGGGCTTACAACTCCCATCATCAGATACTTCTCGCGGAAAGGGCATCGGAAATGGCAAAGGAATACCCCATCAGGCTTCTTATAGTGGATTCCCTGACATCCCATTTCAGATCCGAATATATGGGAAGGGGTTCCCTGTCAGAACGACAGCAGCTGTTGAACCGGCATATGCACGACCTGCTGAAGTTTTCAACCATAAACAATTCAGTCATAGCTGTCACAAACCAAGTCTCTGCTCGCCCTGACGTATTTTTTGGCGATCCGACTGCACCTATTGGCGGAAACATTGTGGGTCACACTGCGACTTTCAGAGTATACCTGAGAAAAAGCAAAGGCGGGAAGAGGATTGCAAGGCTAATCGATTCTCCTTACCTGCCTGAGGGTGAAACAGTTATACAGATATCCGAAGACGGTGTAACTGATGGAGTTTAAGATCTATATATGTGGCACCTGATCAAGGAAGGTTTCAAAAAATACCCGTCCCAGCAGAAGGTGCTAATGAAACTCATCTCTCTGGGTCTGTCCGTAAAAAGGGATTTCGAGGGCGTGCCAAAAATATATTGCGGGGATGTTGAAGTCAGGGCATCCGCCATATCCAAATCTCTAGACATAGATAGGAGGGCTGTGCTTGATGCACTTGACAAGATTGTTGCTGACGAACAGCTGGAACAGTTTTTTGCAAATCTGCTTCCAGTCCCGAACTTCGGAAAAGTCAGCGCTCAGCTTGGAATGGGAGTTATACAGATCATTGCCGAATCTGCGGATAAACCCGGTATAGTAGCGGGGGTGTCCAGGATTTTCAGCCAGGAGGGGATAAGCATCAGGCAGGTAATCGTTGATGATCCTGAACTCACCGACAATCCGCGAGCCACAATAGTTACTGATGGCCAGATACCTTCACATCTAATTTCAGACATAAAAAAGGTACCCGGAATACAGGCCGTCCTGCTATTATAGATCATATGAAGGAGTTCAGGTTATTTCCATAATATACATCAATCACTGAATCTATTTTTTCTTTCAGTTCTTCCTCTGTTCCGGCAGTTAGGTTCACATGCCCCATCTTCCTTCCTTTTCTGACACCATCCTTGCCGTACCAGTAAAGCTGAGAATCTTTTACCTGCAGAATCTGTTCCATGATGGAGGGGTCCATTCCTCGCCCTATGAGATTTACTATTCCACTTTGAACAAACGTCTGCGGATTGTGGAAAGGTAAGCCACTTATTGCCCGCAGATGAGCTTCAAACTGTGAGATCGAGGACCCGACAAGAGTATGATGGCCTGTATTGTGCACACGGGGGGCTATCTCGTTAACCATGGGTTGACCATTTCTGATGAAAAATTCAATACCCATGGCTCCAACATACTTCAGTTCCCTTATTATGACCTTGGCAATATTTCCCAGTGAATCAGCTTCAATTGGTGCCCTGTTAAGGAGCAGAATTCCGTTCCTGTTTAGATTGAATGACGGGGGAAAGAGTTTTACGGAGCCGTCCCTGCAACCCACCGCTATGATGGATGCCTCATAGTCAAAGTTTATTTTCTCCTCCACAACATATTTGCCTTCCGGGATTCCATCTGAACTTTCCCCCTTCGATATTCTGTACTGACCTTTCCCATCGTAACCTCCGAATGCACTTTTCACCACAGATTCAGGAAATTGATTTATTGCTTCATTCAGGCTTTTTCTGTCTTCAGCTACATAAAATGGGGCTGTCGGAACACCAATATCCCGCAGGAACCTTTTTTCTTTAGACCTATCCCTCTTCAACATTATGGAATTGATCCCGGGCAGAAGTTTTCCTGACTTTTCAGCAGCATCAAGAACCTCTTCATTCACATGTTCGAACTCGAATGTTATTACATCCGATTCCTTAACAAAATTCCTGTAATCCTGGTATGAATAGGAATTATCTGCTATTCTTCCTGCAGGGGAATCCTTGCTGGAATCTATAACAGAGAATTTGAAGTCAAGTTTGAGGCCCTCCATGATCATCATCTTGCCGAGCTGACCTCCGCCAATAATCCCGATTCTCAACATTATCTCACCGTCTTTGTCTTAATCCAACGTCTGGTTCTTGACCTTCTCTGTCTGGCTTTCCATTGATCTTTTCACCTTAGAGGCTATTTCTGGGTGTTTTACCCCTAGAATCCTTGCAGCCAGTATGGCTGCGTTCCTAGCTCCTCCTATAGCCACCGTGGCTACGGGTATTCCGGCCGGCATCTGCACTATGGAAAGCAGGGAATCCATCCCTGAAAGTGTCCTGGTCATTACCGGGACACCGATAACGGGGAGAGCAGTCATTGAAGCTGTCATTCCTGGAAGATGAGCGGCGCCCCCTGCCCCTGCAATGATCACTTCGATACCTCTGGACTCAGCTCCCCTTGCGTATTCATACATAAGTTCAGGAGTTCTGTGGGCTGAAACTATCCTTTTCTCAAAACTTATTCCAAACTCCTGCAGTGTATCTGCGGCAGATTTCATTGTTTCCCAGTCTGAACTGCTCCCCATTATTATTGCGACAAGAGGCATAGTGTCGTATATATGGATACTTTATTAATCTGATTCCAGAATTCTATCAAACTCTTCAACACTGGAAACTACGCCTGTGGAAGCTTTCCTTACCCTGTTCATTATGGCAAGGCCTTCGTGCTTTTCCTGGAATGGATGAATAATCCCCAGGTTACTTCCCGAGATGTCAAGTTCCCTGAATCCCCTGAATAGACGTGAACCGGTTACAGCCGGTTCATCTATACTTCCTAGGGTAAATTGCTTCAAAGTTCCTGGCAGGATCGCCTCATTCACTCCCATGAAGAATACCCTGGGATCATTACTGTATCTTCTGTTAATCTCAAGGTAGACCCCCAGATCACTGGTCACAAATATGGGCCTCTCAGGGGAATAATGCTTATACTTTGTTCCCGGTGATATTGGATTCCTAGCCATCTCCAGACCTCTTGCAACATTGTCTATCTCTATTTCACCAAAAATCATGCTGATCGATTCTGCAGTCATTGATCCTGCCCTAAGGAGTACAGGTTTTCCACTTCGCAGGTCAAGCACTGAGGATTCTATTCCTAATCTTGTTGGCCCTGCGTCAAGTATTACATCAACCTTTCCTTCAAAATCCTGAATTGCGAATCTGGAATCTGTTATACTTGGCCTTGTTGAAATATTTGCACTTGGGGCTGCAACTGGTATTCCTGCAGCTTTGATCAGTTCCATTGCAATTCTTCCAGCTGGCATCCTGACGGCAACACTGTTTAGACCGCCTGAAACCTCCATGGGTATTCTATCAGATTTGGGAAGAATAACTGTCAGTGGGCCTGGCCAGAATAAATTCCATCTATCCAGTATGACCTCTGGAATATGAGACGCGATCTGACCCAGCATTTTCATATCGCTGAAATGAACAATAAGAGGGTTATCTGGGGGTCTTCCTTTAACTTCGAATATCTTCTGTGCGGCTATTCCAGAGTAAGCGTTGCAGCCTAACCCATAGACTGTTTCCGTGGGAAAGATAACTAGACCATCTTTCTTCAAAGCCATAGCCGCACTTGATATGATGGCAGCGTCCGGGTCATCTTCCCTGACTGGAGCTATGAGCGTTTTCATTTATCGGTCAATATGAATTCTGAGATAAACTTTAAGAGATTGAGTAAATCCTGGAACCACTGTTCTGAAATATAGATTTATCTAACCAGATATATTAGTCCGGTAAACTGACCTGAATGGAGTTTTGCAGTATATTGTCAATTTTAGGACCGTTTGAGAGAATTATAATGACAAATACTATAGATGTGAGGATAATTCTGTAACATGAAGTTTGAACGGTATGACATTGATCTCCAGGTTGATTTCAAAAATCTTACATTTCATGGGAATGAGACTATAACCTTTGAGGCAGCGGATGAGCAACTAATGCTTAATTCTGCGGAGCTTGACGTCCTAAAAGCTGTCTCTGGAGGAGAATATGTGGACTTTTCCTTGAACGAGAAAGAACAGACGTTACATTTCAACAGGAAGTTCAACGGACGCTCCCAGATATCAATAGAATTTAAAGGAAAGGTTAGCGAATCTTTACAGGGGCTCTATATCGCAAGGTATGCTAAGGACCAGTACATCCTTTCCACTCAGTTTGAATCTACAGGAGCAAGATTTGTTTTCCCCTGCAAGGATGAACCTGCATACAAAGCTATATTCGGGCTTTCTGTGACCACCGGAGAGACCCTGTCTGTAATATCAAATATGCCAGAAAAATCTTCGAGAAAAAGTGAAAATGGAAACGTAATACACATATTCGAAGAGACGCCGAGAGTTTCTACCTACCTTATATATCTGGGAATAGGCGTGTTTGAAGAAAGAAAAATTCAAAGCAACGGTCTGGAATGCATTCTGGCAGCTCCCAGGGGGCTGCTCAACTCCAGTGATATCCCCTCCAGCGAGGCGATAAGCTTCATCAGGGAATACGGGAAATATTTTGGGATAAAATATGTCCTCCCAAAAGTACACCTGATATCTGTTCCAGAGTTCGCAGCAGGGGCCATGGAGAACTGGGGAGCGATTACATTTCGTGAGGTTTTGTTGCTTGTAAATGAGGGGACCAGCACCTCCATAAGACAGACCATTTCTGAGGTCATCGCCCATGAACTCGCACACCAGTGGTTCGGTAATCTTGTCACGATGAAATGGTGGAATGATCTGTGGCTCAATGAGAGCTTCGCCACATTCATGGCATTCAAGATGGTTGACAGGACTCATCCGGAGTGGGAATTCATGAACCGTTTCCTGCAGAGCGAGACCTCTGGAGCCCTTACGGGGGATTCTCTTTCCAATTCGCACCCCATCGACGCCGATGTCAAGAACCCTGATGACATTGCACAGATATTTGATGAGATATCCTATGGAAAGGGTGCAAGTATTCTCAGGATGATAGAGACTTATGTCGGGGAGGATAACTTCAGGGAAGGAATAAGGAGATACCTGAAGAAGTACCAGTATGGAAATGCCATGGGATCTGATCTTTGGAACAGTATAGAGGAGGCATCGGGTATGCCGGTGTCAAAGATAATGGAGGCATGGGTAAAGAGGAAGGGGTACCCGATCATATCTGTGAAGGAAGATAAGGAAAAACTTAAGATCAGCCAGAAGCAGTTCCTCCTCAATGGAAAGACAACGGATGAAAAGTGGCCGGTTCCACTAATTGTAAAGAGAGAGAACGGTGTTCAGAAGATCCTCATGGAAGACAGCGCGATGGATATACCTAAGGACGGATTTCTGAAACTTAACCATCTCCAGTCCGGATTTTATAGAGTCCAGTATTCTGATGCGCTCTGGGAGAACATACAGAAAAACATTCAGAAACTCCACAAACTCGATTTGAGGGAGATCCTCAGCGACCTTTTCGCATCCCTGAAGGGAGGGATTATTGACCTGAGCACATACATCAGGAGAATTGAGCCATTCCAGAGCATAGATGATTTTGTAGTTGTGGAAGACCTCTCAGGACAGCTTTACACGCTGGTTTCTATTCTCCCGGAAAATCATAAACTGAAGGATATATCTCTCAAATACTTCAATAAGCAGATGAAAAAACTTGGAGACAAGAAGAAGGGAGAAAGTGAGAATGTATCCATTTTGAGGAGTTCGCTGGCTAGCTATCTTGCAGTGGTCGATGATGACTTTGCTGGGAAACTTGAAAGAGACTTCAGCAGATTCCATCAGATTGACCCAGATATGAGACACGCTGTATCCATAGCAGAGGGCAGGATTGGTGGAAAATTCGACCCAATGCTGGAAATGTACAAATCAGTTAGCGGAGACGAGGACAGAATAAAAATACTGGCGGGAATTGGCTGGCTTTCCGGCGACAAACATAACCAGCTGACTCTTTCAATGATCAAGGATGGCAGTGTAAAGAAGCAGGACATTATTCGTGTATACAGTGGTATGGCAGCAAACCCGATGAACAGAAAAGCCGTATTTGACGTTTTTCCAGAGGCAATGGAATTAATGGAGCGAAACTATCGCGGAACTGGATATCCTGGAATGATGGCCGAAAACCTCATACCTATAATAGGACTGGGCAGGGAGGATGCGATGAAGACCGTTGCGGAAAAGGTTATGAAACCTTCGAACAGTTCAGGTATCAAAAAGGGCCTTGAACTTCTGGAAATCAACAGCAGATTGAGAAGGAGTTCATGAAGCGTTAAAGATTTCCATATCCAATGTATACTTCATAATGCAAACTGCTGTCGATAGTTATCGCATAGGCTTGAAAATAGACGCTCAACGGCACTTTTACACCGGAAAGGTGATTATAGAGATCAATTCTGATGAATCAGTCATTCGTCTTGATTCAGTTGATCTTTCCGTAAAGTCAGCCACCATTGATGGTAATCAGACCGCCTTCGAGGTTGATGACCGGGAGAACAGAATTTCGCTAAAAACTTCACCCGGTAAACATGTAATGAGCCTTGATTTCACCGGCAATATTCCAAGGCTCCTTACTGGACTGTATACTGCCAGATATAATGGTGGTGAAATATTCACAACACAACTTGAATCAACAGGGGCCAGAAGAGTCTTCCCATGTATTGATGAACCTTCTGTGAAGGCTAAATTTTTCCTGGAACTTGAGATAGACTCAGACCTGGAAGCCATTTCAAACATGCCGGTCGCAAGTTCCATGGATCTCGGAGGGAACAGGAAAAAGGTTTCTTTTATGGAGACTCCGAGAATGTCAACGTATCTACTTTACATTGGCATAGGGAAATTTGATTCAGTTGAGAGAAAAACAGGAAACATCAGTGTTGTTCTGAGTGCTCCTAGGGGAACGCTGACAAAGTCCGAGTTTCCGCTGGATGTTGCATCAAGGGTGATAGAACTTTTCCAGGAGTATTTTGATTTCCCATATATCCTCCCAAAGGTACACCTGATATCTGTTCCGGAGTTCGCAGCAGGGGCCATGGAGAACTGGGGAGCGATTACCTTTAGGGAAATATATCTGAGTATAGATGAATCCACAAGCTCTGGAAACTACAAGAGCATAGCGGAAGTCATCGCCCATGAACTCGCACACCAGTGGTTCGGTAATCTTGTCACGATGAAATGGTGGAATGATCTGTGGCTCAATGAGAGCTTCGCCACATTCATGTCTTACAAAATAGTTGGGAAAATATACGAGGACTGGGACCCGACGGGGGATCAGATTCTGCTGAGAACTGAGGGTGCACTCAGAAATGATTCTCTCAACACTACACACCCCATCGACGCCGATGTCAAGAACCCTGATGACATTGCACAGATATTTGATGAGATATCCTATGGAAAGGGTGCAAGTATTCTCAGGATGATAGAGACTTATGTCGGGGAGGATAACTT
>JAMCUD010000060.1 GCA_023379355.1 Thermoplasmatota archaeon | reverse complement strand
GCAATACACTCGTGCATCTGTTCTTCAGTAAGCTTCTTTTGTCTGTTCGCTTTATCAAATACCCTCAGTACTTCCCCAACATTCCACAGACTAAACGGAGCACGACATTTCCATTATAAGCTTCACGATATTGTGAACTTATAATTTCCTATCCGTTTTCATATACACTTCTTTTGATTATCGCACTAGTGTCCAGATATACTGTTTTCTCTGTTATCCCTCATCTTGCTAACTAGATCTGATATTTCCCGTATCTATTTTAATCGGTTCAAAGTCCAAATCAGATGTATTAATAGTGGAATATTTCGCCAGTGATTTGATGAGACCTGAAATTAGTTCATTTTCTATTGCGTCTTCTAAGATGTAGCTTATTTTTTACCCTGCCGCGATGCGAGAGCCTTTAATTCTATCCACAACTCCCTGTCTATGGATATACTCGTTTTTATTTTCATTCATATTACGAGGGTACAACGCTATATTAAAATTTACCTACATACTAATGCGTTGCACAATTCCCCTGCATAGTGAAATACAGGGGAGTTATTGCCTGCTATGCCACCTCAACCAATCACGGCATTAGGAAATAGAAGCACAAGAAGATACTGGATCGGTTCAGGCAGGAGGCATGACAGGTAGAACCGAACCCTTGTCAACAGGGTTGAAGACCTCATGGATCCGTCATTCCTCAAGAACTGGAAGACCCTTCTTGAGGAGAGCAACAGGAGAAAGAGAGGCCGCCCCTTCAAGACACCAAATGCGTTCATAACATTCCCTGCGAAGCTGAGAGCGCTTTATGGCGTCCCCTTCCGGTCTCCCGAGGGAATCGCCAAAATATTCGCAAGAATCACGGGGATCAGAACAGCCTGTTGCACAAACATATTCAGAAGGATCAGGAAGATCGGGCCAACTCCTCCTCTTCCCCATACTGATGGCAGACCGGTGGACTGTGCCATTGATTCGACAGGATTCAGGATCGCCATCAGGGCGATTACCTGGGCTCAAAATGGAACATGAAGAAGGGGGATGGAAAAAGATCCATGCGGTCATCTCAGTACATGATGTCTCGGTGCTCTCCTTCTCCGTCACGGATGGGCATGTCCATGATGCGAAGGAGGGCAGAAGTATACTGGAATCAGTGAAAAACAGAATACTGAGGATATTCGGTGACAAGGGTTATGATTCAAAGGACATGTTCAACGCCTTTTCCCCGAACACAGTGATCCCGCCAGGGAAGAATGCCTTCGCCCGATCCAGGGGATCGCCGGCAAGGGCCAAGGTCGTCAGACTGACCCGCAGGACATCGGAAAAGGAGTGGAAGGATTCTGTGCAGTACGGAAAAAGGTGGAACGTTGAGATATATTTCTCAGGCCTGAAGAGGACGGTGGGTGAGGCAATAAAGGCCGTCAGGCCTGATTACATGGTTCAGGAGATCGCCTTAAAGGTGCAGCACTACAACATCATGAGGGAGATGGCGCATGCCTATTGGATTGTGCAAAGCACTTATGGGAATTATGCAAAGTTTAGTAAAACAGAAATTAAGAACCGCTTTGAAGTAGTTGCTTGGATTTCAACATGGCGGCGAAGCAAAAAATTTTATTCAATTTCTGCTCTTTTGAGAAAAAATTGCAATACATCCCCCGGACAACCGAGCAATAGCCAAATTAAAGAAATTCCAAGCGTTATTTGACGCATGACTACAATAATTACAACAAATCCGTATAGCGGTGAAAAAATTGGTCAGTACGAGGAGTACAACGATACCCTGGTTACCGAAATCATTTCCAGTGTAAGGTCTGCTCAATCAACATGGAAGAGAGATTTGGAAGATCGATTAGAATATTTTAAGAACATACTCAAGCCAAATCTTTCAAGAAAGAGAGAAGAACTTGCCAGGCTTATGACCACGGAAATGGGCAAACCGATCTCCCAGAGTCTTTCCGAAATTGACAAATGTTTGAACCTTTTGGATTATGCTGTAAAGAATTATCCTGCCTTTCTTGAGCCAGAACCTGTTAAAACCGAAGGGATCAAGACTTACGTAAGATTCGATCCTCTCGGGACCGTTCTTCTGGTGATGCCGTGGAATTTTCCACTGTGGCAGGTCATGAGAGCAGCTGTTCCAGCCATGCTTGCTGGTAATGGAATAATTTTGAAACATGCCTCCATAGTGACTGGATCAAGCCTGCTGATTGAGGAAATTTTCGAAAATGAAGCTTTCAGGTCCGTAATATTATCCGGTTCAAGGGTCTCCTCCATAATTCCCAAGGTGGATGGCGTATCTCTCACTGGATCAACCTCAGCTGGAAAATCTGTGGCTCAGGAAGCGGGGAAGCATCTCAAGAAAGTTGTGCTTGAGCTTGGAGGATCAGACCCGTTCATAGTGCTAAGGAGCGCAGATTTGAATGAGGCGGCGGAGAAGGCTGTTTTCGCAAGACTTCAGAACAATGGCCAGAGCTGCATAGCATCAAAGAGGTTTATTGTTCATGAAGATGTAATGGATGAGTTTGTGGAGAAGATTTCTCGCAGGTTTTCTTCCGTAAAAATAGGCGATCCCCTTGACCGTGATACATTTCTTGGCCCCTTGTCTTCCAGTGGGCAGACTAATACGGTAGTGTCACAGGTGCAGGATCTTTCAAAAATAGGCAGGATACGGAAATTTGGAGAGGAACATGGCGGGATCGTTCCACCCACAATTGCACTCTTGGATGGCAAATATGAGGAGGAGGTTTTCGGTCCGGTTGCCATTGTGTCAAAATTTGACAACAGCGAAGAGGCAATAAGGCTGGCAAATGATACGCCATACGGGCTAGGTTCCTCCATATGGGGATCGTACGAAGAGGCGGAAGAACTCATCCCACATATTGAAGCGGGTATGGTTTATGTTAACAAGGTTGTTGCTTCTGACCCGAGAGTCCCTTTCGGCGGTGTGAAACAAAGTGGGATCGGCAGGGAATTATCAAAATTCGGCCTCAGGGAATTTACCAATGTGAAGACCGTGTGGATTGACCATTGATTGGATCGATAATAACAAAGTCATTCCCTTGGTGTTTCCTCTTCCAGGAGGTTTATACCGCTAAAATCTATATCCTTGACGGTATAGGCAACAACCCTGGAATCACTTCTTTCAATCTCTTCCATGGCAGTGAGCTTTTCCATGGTGGCTAAATATTGTTTCCTGTTTTGGTTTACGGTCAGCAGTATGAAATCAATATCCCCCAGTATGAAGTATATTCCAACGACGTTCGGGAGTTGCTTGAGCTTCTCGCCTATGGTCTGTGCATAATTTTTTTCATACCTTGTCCTTATGAATGTAACCGTCAGGAAATCATAGCCTAGCTTTTCATAATCCAGCAGAGTAACGCTCTTCTTTATGTATCCCTGATTCTTTAATTCATGAATACGCTTACTGATTGCCGACGGCGAAAATATCCCGATTTTCTGTCCTATCTCAGACAGAGAAAGATCAGCATTATCTTTCAACAGATTCAATATCCTTAGATCAAATCTATCCACCGTGATATAATGTATATACGTATTATATTTTTTCCCTAGCCTGTTTGTGGAAATTATTTCTTCTCATTTAACCAAATTACGCAACGTATTTTCGCACAGTCCCATGCCCTTGAAATATGGAAACCCATAATAGCACTCAGGTTCTCCAATGCAACAATGGCTAAAACAACGGTCAGGAGACACGCAGAAAGAGGCCGATATGATCCGGTTTCTGCCTATGAAATACTAGATGAGGCATTAATCTGTCACGTAGCCTTTACCGATGATAACGATGTGTACAATATTCCAATGATTCCGGTAAGGATAAATTGTGATCTCTATTTGCACACTTCCATAAAAAGTAGATTCTACCAGGTGGTTTCCGGCGGAACAAAGGTATGCGTGACAATTACCTTAGTTGATGGACTGGTTCTTGCGAAGAGTGCCTACAATTCCTCAATGAACTACAGGTCTGTGATGCTCTTTGGCACCATGTTGCCTGTAATTGATCCGGTTGAAAAAGTGATGTTCTCAGAAAAGTTAACAGAGAAGATAGCAAAGGGCAGATGGAATGACTGCAGACTGCCAAATGAAAGAGAACTAAAATCTACAGGTATTCTGAAGATGACGATAAAGGAATTTTCTGTAAAGATCAGGTCCGGACCTCCAGTCGATGAATCTGGCGATCTCTCACTTCCTCACTGGTCTGGGGTGATACCTGTAATGGTTTGCCATGGAAATCCTGTCACTTCAACCGTTGACGATGGAAAGCTGGAACCTCCGGATTACCTGACCCCCAGTTAAGGCCTTGCCTTATTATGCCATCCGGATACGGTTTTAGATAATGCTGGATTTAAGAACTTGTCAGGAAGCTGAGAGGACAGTAGAATGTTGGACAGTGATAGTGGGGCAAGTCTTCAGAACCAGGAGGAGGTTTGAGATTCTCCCGTCTCGAGATTCTGGGTGCTTTATTTACCTACGTCGATCTTTTTTTGCCATGTCATCTGAACCAGGCTTTCAAATCCTATCTGCAGGGAAAATTATTTGGCCATTTTATTCTGTTGTCGTAAATAGCTGATCAATTCAATGAAACTTTAACATTCAAAGCTTGGACACATTTAATAATAAAAATTAATTGACAATTTATGCAGGGGGAATTTGCATTTCTAAATTCAAGCATTTACTCTATTCCGAATTCTTGTTTTTCTGATTCTGTTTTAGCACAAAGCATGAGGAGGTTACAGTTTAGCCCTTCTCTGCACACGTATTATTGGCTGAAACTGGAGGGCCAGGGAGAAGATGGATAGACAGTTTTCACAGATGAGCAGGATTATCGTTCTGGAGGAGAGATATCTTGCACTCAAGGATCTGCCTAAATTTCAATCCAAGTCAGAAGGGTCACCAATAACCGGAAGAAGATATCTGAGTCGCTTGATTTACCTGGGCTATAACGTATCCGTTTCTGCAATGATAGCATTCTCAGCGTTGTTGTCTGTAACGCAACTCAGGCTCCCATACCCCCTCGCCCACATACAGACACTTTCCATCGTTCTCTATTCATATATCTTCCTGGTGAGTCTCTACAGTTCCATAATGTATGTAAATACCCTCAGTAATTATCACCTGATTGAACCCATAAGAGCACTCCCTACAAATATGGGACGTCAGGCAATCCCGTTTTCTTGGCTTGTCTTTACCGGATCATCGAGCATTTTTGTGATTATCCCCCCTTTGGTTGCCTATGTATGGTATACTGGGAATCTATGGGCTGTTCCTGCCGGCATTATCTGGGCCTTCATAATACTGGCACTTGGATATACAGCTGGTATTGCAGCTGCATACGTTATGTCGGGAAACCGTTCGGGGAGGAAGATTTTTTACAGCGGCACTTTATCTTATGTTTTGAAAATCCTCGCAATGATATCTGTTTTCGTGCTCTTTGAGGTTGCCATACAGATTCCACAGGAGATTCCCTTGCTCCCCCTGGCCATAGGGCATCCTTTCTATATCGCCCTTCCCATGGTTGGAATCGCCTATACTGTATTTGAAACGGGACAGCCTCAGATCTTCATGTTTTACGAATTAGCCTCAAGTTTTGGTTATCTGATCCTGGCCATTGTGACGTTTATTTTTGTTAACAGGAAAGTCGTGGAAAAAGTTGCCACTTCCGATTTGACTCAGACGTCTGCTGCAAGTGTGAGAGAAACAAAAATGCACAGGTTTGAAGACCGCTTTTACGGCGCCCTGTTCTGGAAAGATGTAAGGGGTATTGTAAGGAAGCCTCAAAACGTCCTGATGTTCCTAATTCCTGCATTCCTGGTGCTGCCTACCCTTGTTTCGGTCTTTTTCTTTACTCCGGGGCTTGGCTTAATTTCAGTCTACAATTACATGATTCTGCTCATAGTAGTCGTGCTGTCCTCGGCATTCTATTCGCTCCTGCTGATGGTCTTTGAGGGAAATGAAATAAATCTTCTCCGTCTGTTACCACTTGGAGATAAGGAGCTAATTTTTTCAAAGGGATTTGTAGGGGCATTCATATTTGTTTTTGTGCTGGTCCCAATCTCCATTCTGTTCTTCCTGCATGTGCACCCAGGTATCATTACATTGATATTTGTCCCCCTGAACTTAATGTCAGCCTTCCTTGGTACTTCTTTCTACAACATTAGAAGGCTTGTAGTCCGAATCCCACCGAGATCCACTACTTTGAATCTGTATACATTTGGCGGTAATGCCGGCCTTGCCCTCCTGTTTCTCATCACAGCAGTACTGGTCGGAATTCCGGCAACGGCATCGGCTGCATTTTCATTTTTCATGTCATCCCGCGGAATATCAAATGCGATCTCATTCTTTCCCACTTCCCTTTTTTTGAATGTGTTGTTTCTCTTTATTGTACTAAGAATGGTACATCGCACTGCACGGTTACCCTAGGAATATTTGAAATGTTGCGATTTGAATCTGCCCAAACTAAATGGTCTATCATTAACGGTAGCGTTAGGATAAACTGAAAAATGCATATTAGCTCCATGTATTCATGAGGGATGTGGTGATAGGTGACGGTATTGTGTCCGATGATCGGAGATATGCCGTAACACCGATGACTGGAAAGGCCCAAAAATCGTGGTTATCAATGAACTAAGGTCTTCATGGTATACTTATAACCAGATTTGATTGCACGTTTTGAGAAGAGGTTGCAAGGGAATAGTTTAATAGTGTGTTGACATGATATCACATGACCATTGGGATCCGTTGGCAGGGGTTCCATTGAGTGAGACCGTATGATCAGATGGGCACGGGTGGAATCACTCCTTATTGCAATGATTGTTATCCTTTCTGTTTCCGTAATGACTTCTTACCTCCAGACAAGCCATAGATACGGGAGCATGGAATATACTGTAACCCAAGTTGACATTGCTGTGGTCAGAGGAGGCAATGCCTCTGTTTTCTCTGATAGGGGCTTCACTGGGTACGCTGGAACGCCATATGAGTACACGACTGTGGTCTTTAACAGTGACAATATGATTCCTGTCAATATAACTGGGATCCTGGTTACTACTCCGGAATTCTTCATTTCCAGTGTAACTCCAGGGTTGCCGCAGAGCATTCCGGGAGACAGCTATATTACCATTTCCTTTGGGGTTCAGAGCACTCTTGCTGTTTCTGGATATTCAGGAAATATTTCCGTGGTGATAACTGAATGATTAGGCCCGCTAAGTTGCACCATTCTAAGGCCATCGCTGGAAGTTTCTCCCCATAGATAAATTCTGTGAATTCTATTAAATTCAAATTATCCTACAGGAGAAAAGGGATCTACGTTACTCTGGAATCTAATCAACCAGTCTAAAACCGTGGAGTTTTGAGAGACATATGAGAAATGTAAACATGGAAGTCCTGCACACGGGTCTTATGAAAATCTACCGGTCAGTAATAGAGTGTGCGATTCAAATTTTCCTTGTTTAATCGCATAATAATATTCACCAATTTCACAATATGAGGAAAAAATCTCACACTATTAAAATACTGTGAAAAAAAAATTTCCAACATTATCTCATGAGAGAAAAGAGAGAATTCATTATATATTAACTCTTGGTTATCTTGGTAATGGCAGAGCAGACAGAAATTTCTCAGGATATTAGGTTAAGAAAGGATGCGGTAAGTACCTTAAGAGGAGTTTTCCAGTCCTTTTCCTATGTTGGTCCAGCTGCGGATGTGGCAATTCTTCTGCTTGGCACTGTGGCATTTGCACTGATAGCAACGCCCCTTGCCATCATTGTGGCTTGGCTAATATATGGTCTCTGGATGATAACCCCTTACGAGTTCTCAAAATATAGGACAAATGCCGGCAGTTATTACTCGTATTCTGCCGGAGCGACAAAGGGAGGTAGCCTTGGACCGCTTGCCCTATTTTCCTGGCTCGGGGAAAATCTGTCAGGACAGTCGTTTGGAATTCTTGGCCTGGCGGGTTTCATATTTGCCATCTCTTCTTACATCTCGGGAATTTCATACCTGTGGATCGTCTTTGCCATAATAATAACAGTCTATATGTTTGTCCTGCCATATCTTGGGATCAAGGTATCCACAGAGTACATGGCAATTACAGGAATAATGGAACTGCTTGTACTTGTTGTGGGTGCAATAATAATCATCATAAGACTTGGCAGTGCCAATTCAATCACACCATTCGCCTTTCCATCCGGAGGCGCACTTGGATCATTTTTCTTCGGAGTTGTTTTCTCAATAGTAGATTTCACAGGGCTGGGAACTGTTACAACGCTTTCCGAGGAAGTAAAGGAATCCCGAAAGCGAATCAAGAAAGCTCTTCTTATTGCCTGGATACTTGCAGGAATAGCTCTTATTCCAGCTTCGTACGCTCTTGTCATGGGATGGCAGACCAGCATAAGCAGTATTACAAACTACGCGTCGGCGCCTGATCCCGGCCTGCTTGTGTTTCAGAAATATCTCGGTTCCGCCGGATTCATACTACTGATCATATTCACAATTAACAGTTATTTTTCCTATGGGGTTTCCAAGACCAATGCTGTAAGCAGGATATGGTATTCCGCCGCAAGAGATGGCGTTCCGATCTCTAAATTTGTCGCGAAACTTCATCCAAAGTACCAGACTCCCGGTAATGCAATGATGCTATGGCTCGGTATTTCCTTTGTTCTTGACATGATTCTGGGGCTCATCTACGGCCCCACGAACGCAGGCTTGATTCTCCTTACCATGGCCGGGATTGCCATTATAGCTGTTCACATGATATCAAACACCGCCCTGACCCTCTTTAGCCACACCGTGTTGAGGAAAGATGGAAAATCAAGCATTCTTCTGCACTACATTGCTCCCAGTGTAGCGAGCATTCTTGGCTTTATAGTCATCTACTTTACACTGACGTCTGAAATATCTGCATATTATTCGGATCCAACTGCACTAAACCTGGCTTATCTCGTAATCGTGATATTCTCCATACTCTGGGTAGTTGTAGGGGGAACTGCCATGGTGGCATATTACAAATACAGGAAGCCCGAAGTCATAGAGAAAGCTGGCACATTTGATGCGGATTAGAAATGGAGGTTGAAATATGAAAAGTGAATATGAATTGAGCTTTGAGGAAGCACCAGTAATTAGGACAAAATTGCCTGGCCCCAAGTCAAAGATGCTCCTGGATAAACAGGACGCACTTGAAACCGGAACAAGGACATATACGGGTCAGTTCAGACTAGCCATTGATAAGGCAAAGGGATCAACAGTCAGGGACATGGATGGCAACGTATTCATAGACTGGTTCGCAGGAATTTGCGTTCTCAATCTTGGCCATGGTCACCCGGTTGTAAGAAATGCAATGGTAGACCAGATAGACAGACTTATTCACATTAACGAGGTCCCTTCTGAAGCAAGAATCAATTTTCTCGAGACATTAAATTCCACCCTTCCCGGAGACCTAAGAAATCACTCAAGAACCATGTTTACAGTAACTGGGGCAGATGCGGTAGAGGCGGCCATGGCGATGGCAAGATACGTTACTGGGAAGAAGACCATAGTTGCCTTTGGAGGATCGTATCATGGAGTGGCCGGCGATGTTGTTGCCGCTACGTCGAATCACCATTACAGGGACAATGCCAATATCGACCTCAGGAACATCTATCATCTTCCGTATCCATACAGCTACAGGTTTCCGGTAAAGGCCAAGGAAGAGGATATCAGCAAGATTGTGGCAGACCAGCTGGAGTACCTCATAACAGACCCATATGCTGGCCCAGGGGCAATAGGCGGAGTCCTTGTTGAACCGGTCCAGGGAGAAGGTGGATATATAGTTCCTCCCGACGATTTCCTTCCGCTGCTGAGGGAGGTTACCGAGAAGCATAATGTCCCTCTTATAGTGGATGAGGTACAGACAGGTGTTGGTAGGACTGGAAAGATATGGGCAAGTGAATACAGCAGGGTATCACCAGATATAATGTGTATATCCAAGAGCATCGGAGGCGGAATACCGACTTCTATGATCTCTTACAGGGAGGAATATGACAGGAAACTCCCACCAGGATTCCACCTTGGTACATACAGAGGGAACCCGGTTGCGCTGGCTGCTGGAAATGCCATACTGAATTTCCTCAAGACTTCGGACACTCTGGAGAGAGTCAGGGAGAGGGGATCATATATCAAAAGAAGGTTCCAGGAAATAGCTGATGACAACAGCATTGTTGGCGATGTCAGGGGACTTGGTTTTATGGTGGCAGCTGAGCTTGTCAGCGATAGACAGAAGAAAACCCCGGGAACTGACCTTGCCTCAAAGGCAAAGGGAGAGATGTTCCAGCGCGGGCTCTTAATGCACACCTGCGGACACTATTCCAACGTGATGAGACACATGGCTCCGCTCACAATTGAGGACCGCCTGATTGAAAAGGGACTGCAGATTTTTGAGGAATCATTGAAGGTTGCCTCAAAATCACACTAATTTTACCGATCCATATGCCTATCAAAATGATGCATTTTTCATCCAACATAGCTGCAGGACTGGGTTCCCTGGATTCTGTTGGAGAGTATCTGGCAGACCTGCATCATGGGAAAACCATATTCATTCTGTCAGGCGGGAGGACATATGAAATTGCTGGAAAACCCGTACAGAAGTCATTGGAAAAAAATGGCTTCAACTGTCAGGTCTTTATGGGAAATTTTGCAGCTGATTTTGCTACGGCAAATCAGATAGAGAAAGAAATGTCGAATGCCGGAGGCAACGGTCATGACGCGACGCTCCTGGCAGTGGGCGCGGGGACCGTAATAGACCTGGCTAAATATGTCTCTTTCAGGCTTGGGATAAAGCTTGTGGCAATACCTACATTGCTCTCAAGTGACGCCATGGCAACCAGCTACTCAGTCCTGAGAGGACCTGAGCAAAACCAGGCTATCAGGACAAGAGCACCTGATCTGATAATAGGGGATTATGAAATCCTGAAGAACCAGCCCAAAAGGTTCGTGGCTGCTGGCGTCGGCGACATGCTTTCCAAGATCTCTGCTCTTTTTGACTGGAGACTGGGCTTCTGGCTTGGAAACGAGCCCTACAGTGATTTTGCAATGAATGTTGCAAGGTCCACAACGGAACTACTGAAGACGAGAATACTTGACGTGGCAAGGATGAACTATATAGGCATAGAGACACTATTTCTGGCGGAGCCATGTGTCTCATC
>JAMCUD010000059.1 GCA_023379355.1 Thermoplasmatota archaeon | reverse complement strand
ACCTGTGAAAGATACCCCGTCGAAATACTTTATCAGTTCCTGTGCCCTTGAACCACCAACTGGTATTGACCTGAACATTTCACTTTGGAATATTTCCTCAATCATCAGGCTTGTTCCTGTAACTATTGACGCATGTTTCAGAACAATCGCATTTCCAGCGAACATTGCAGGTACAGCAGCCCTCATCACCTGCCATAGGGGGAAGTTCCACGGCATTATTATGAAAATCACTCCCAGGGGATCAAATCTGACATATGTCTTCTTTCCCTCTGTATTTACAAATTCCGGTTCCAGAAACTCCCTGAATGATTCAAGTGCGTAATCAACAAGTTTGATGCACTTGTCTATCTCGGCCAGACCCTGTTCAATGGGTTTTCCCATCTCCATGGACATCAGTTTTCCAAGGTCTTCCCTCCTCTTCAGAAGGTTTGGCCTCAGGACGTTCTTGAAATAATCCACCCTGGAATCCATGTCAGCACCCCATGTTCTTTCACCAGATCTCATTGTGCTGACTATTTCCCTGACATGATCCTTTGAAAACTCGTCGTATTCCTGAATCTCCCTTCCAGTGTAAGGATTCACGGTTTTAATAGACATAAATATTCAAGGTTAAAATGCTTTATAACACTTATGAAATTAATCTATACCATACCTTCATCATTTTCTATGATGAAGGAGTTGGAAAGTGGCAGGTTATGAACACCATTACCATTTATCAAGGAGGGGTTCGAAATGCCATTGGTTCATGGCATATTGATCTCAATTATGTTTACGCCTGAGTTTTTCAGGCTTTCTTTCAGTGCTTCCCTGTATGAAGAATCACTGTCCGAATAATAATAAGAGGAGCCGAAGCTCTTTGCAAGCATGCCCAAGTCTGGGTTTGTGAAATAGACGTTTGATGGTTTCAGGCCTTTGTCTTTCTGCTCCTCAGCTATGAGGGTAAGGGTTCTGTCGTTGAACACCGTAATGGTTATGTTGACGCCCATACGCTTTGCAGTTTCAAGTTCCTGCACATTCATCAGGAATCCTCCGTCTCCCGATACGGCCACCACAGGATCGTTCTTTCTTATTATGCCGCAGGCCACGGCTGCTGGCAGAGAAGAACCCATCGAGGCAAAGCCGTTGTAAATGATGGTCCTTCCACACATTTTGGGCTGATACCATCTTGATACCCAGACCTTGTGCATTCCAACGTCTGAAATAACCCATGTCTCAGGTGAGAGGGTATCCGTGAGAACCTTCATTATCTTCCTTGGCAGGTCCTCCCCTTCTCTGTTGTAATCTATGAATTCAATCCTCCTCTTCTCCCTTATGCCTTCAAAAATTCCAATGCCTTTCCTTGGTGTGACCAATCCGGCAAGGTTGATCACACTGTGCGAGATGTCACCGATAACTTCAATGGCCACGGGAAAATGGGAATCTGATTCAGTCGGGTATGTGTGTATGTTTAATACGGGGACTTCCGAGTTGCCGTTCCATACGGAAGGATCGTATTCAACCAGATCAAATCCTATTGCAATGACAAGATCAGATTTGTTCAGCACCCGGAGTTGATCAGGAAAAGGGCGGTAACCGACAGAAAACATGTTCAGTCTGTCTTCAAATGGAACCATACCCTTTGCCATGAAGGTGTTTACAACCGGTATCCCGGTTCTGTGAATGAAATCTGATACTGCCTTGATTGAGTTCGATCTTATTATACCGTTTCCGGCCAGTATAATGGGGTTTCTGGCAGAATTAATGGCACTGGCTGCATTTCTTATGTTATCTATTATTGCATATTCTACCGGAGCCTTGAGAACTTTCAAAGGTTTTGCATCTGTCTGTTCTGATCCAACATCCTCAGGTAGCTGTATGTGTGATGCACCCTGAACCTCAAGTGATGCTATCCTGAATCCCTTTCTCACTATCTCCGGAATTGTGTCAGGCTTCAGAACTGCCTTGTTGTACTTTGTTATACCTGAGAAAAGGGCAATTGTATCAATGTTCTGGTGCGACTCCTTGTGGATTCTTCCAGTATTGGCCTGTGCAGTAATTGCTACAAGCGGAATCTTATCCAGATGGGCATTTGCAACGCCTGTGACAAGGTTTGTTGCTCCTGGCCCAAGGGTGGAAAGGCAAACTCCAGGCCTACCCGTGATCCTGCCGTATATATCTGCCATGAACGCAGCCCCCTGCTCATGCCTTGTGAGGATGAACTCGATGCCGCTGTTGTTTATTGAGTCTATGAGGTCAACGTTCTCTTCCCCCGGTATGCCAAAGATATAATCCACTTTCTCATTGTCCAGGCATTCTACAAAAAGATCTGAGGCTTTCATGGTTTCAACATTATTTTTATGGACTTATAATTTGGGAATTTACCATTGCCATTGAAAAAACATATTGATTTACTGTAGATGAAAGCCAACAGAGCAACTATGTGATAGCATATGGGAATGAAAATATTCTAACCATTTGAATCCTTAGGGTCGCTTTTTCTTTGAACAACAATGGAAAGGCCCTTCCATGTCACCGTGTAGCCAAGAGTCTGGAGAACCTCTGGTGCTGACAGCCCTGCGTTCTCTATTATTTCCACCATTTTCTCTGAATCGGGGTAAGTGTCTGCCAGACGCTGCTTGATCTGAATCATTTTATCCGGGTTCTGTATTTTTTCCTTTTTGGTTTCAGTGGCAACGGATATTCCGGGATGCCTGGCATTGACTTCGTTGATCAATTCCCCCCAGTCCAGGGAATCCCTGAAACATATCTCTCCCCTGATCTTTTTTTCTGACCCGAATACCAGATACACGTTTTCCATAGAAATGCCTTTTTCAGAAAGAAAAGTCTTGATTTTCCTGTCCTGATCAATTGACTGTGGTACTGAAAGGTTGATAAGAATCTCTCCGCCACTGGAGTTCAATGAGCAGTATGGTACAAAAACCCCATCGGGAACTGTGACGTGCATTGTGTTGAATCTCACTGGAAAGTCGCCATGAGATCTCTCCAGTTCTTCATGGAACTCCGGGAAATAATCTGAGGTTTCATCTCCAGCCCTGAACCTGTATGTTTTCTTCCCCTTTGTCTCTCTCTCTTTAAGCATGATGGTTGCTTCAATCTCCCACTGATCCTCCCTGCATATTGACCTGAAGATCCTTGCCAGTCTGATCCCATATCTCTCTGATCTTTCCAGTATTGACATTGGACCTGAAACAGTTATTGATTCTATTTCACTGCCACCTGTTCTGATTGTAGAGAGAAGCCCGAGATTTTTTATTCTTCTTAAAACACTGTGCCAGTCCCTGATTCTAAGAATATCCATGCTTACACTGTGCATGAGCACAGTTTCGACCTGTTCCATGTTGAAGATCCTGCAAAGTTCATCAGGGTCCGTGTCAGGGGGTTCCACAAGGATCTGCTCGCTTTCCTTATCACCATACATGGCATTTTCTACATTGAATGCATCTGTTTCCATCTCACCCGCTATTTCCTCGAAAACTTTCTTCCGTTCACTTTGGTCCAGCACAGGGAGCGGCGACCTGGAGAATATCTCCTTTCTTACCATATAAGAATCAAGTTCTGATGGGGGCCTGAATTTGCTCATTCTCTCAGTAATCAGGAAGAGTCCGCGGATAACCTTATGATTCCTGGATCTGACCTCAATCTCCTTTCTTCCCCGATCAATGTAGTCCATGTTATGGTTCACAGCGGATTTCATGAAACTGATGACACTCTGGGCGAGATCTGACGAATCTGATGACAGAAATACCGGTCGGACATCTCCCTTCTTTGTCTTCTTAACTATCATCAGATCTGTTGGGAACACCTTTCCTCCTCCTTGATGAAGTGGCATATTCCGAGGTGCTCTTCGTCACTACCTCATATAGAACTGCCTTTTTTCCTGATCCAGGCCTGAGTATACGCCCAAGCCTCTGCCTGTACTGCCTTGCACTTCCTGATCCGCTGAGCACTATGCCTATTGAAGCATCAGGCACATCAACACCTTCGTCTAGAACCCTGGATGTCGCCAGCACAGTCACTTTTCCCTCCCTGAACATCTGGAGGTATTCCTTCCTCTCCGGACCGGGAGTGAGGTAGGTCAGTGCAGGAACGAGAAATTCTCTGGAAATGAGATATGCGGTGTCCGTATCCTCTGTGAAAATTATTGCCTTTTCGCCTCTGTGCCTGCTGAGCACATATCTCACAGTGTCAATTTTCACCCGTGCGCTGAATGCTATCTCCCTTGATTTTCTCCATGCAAGGAGTGCTTCTCTTCCTTCGGGATTCCATGATCTCATTATGAATTTCTCAAAGTCCCATGGCCCTTTCAGCCTAATTCTTTCGCGCCTGATGTATCGCAGGAATATCTCCCTGTTTGCCCTGTATTCCTCCTCCTCTTCATCAGTAAGCTCAACTGGTATCCTTACAATACGAAAATCGGCCAGATAGTCTTCAAGCTCTTCATAACCCATCTCGAATATCTTTCCGCCCATGTATTCTTCAAGCTTTTCATGTAGCAGATCTGTCCTTTCATATGTTGCAGTCAGTCCCAGTCTGTAAGGCGATGCAAACATCTTTGCAATGTTTATGTACTGTTCTGACGCAAGGTGGTGTACCTCGTCAAATATGACAAGCCTGAATTTGTTACCCATTGTTTCCGCCATCAGGAATGCTGAATCATAGGTTGAAACAGATACCGGAAGGAATGTCTTTTCACCCCCTCCTATCTGCCCCACCTCTATACCGAAAGCCTTTTCCAGTTTTGTTCTCCACTG
>JAMCUD010000058.1 GCA_023379355.1 Thermoplasmatota archaeon | reverse complement strand
TTTTTCCGCTGTTATTTTCGATCCGCTGATGGAGTATGGTTGTCCGGACGCGGGGGAGACATGCACAATCTTAACAATGGGGTCATTAGCTCATATGATCGAAAGCAGTAGCAGGAGCGATGAATCATATCCTCACCAATGCACCGAAGATAACGAGTCGGTTGTATACATAGTCAGACCGGATTATGCTGGCATCGAAGAGGATAAAAGGCTGCAGTCGGTGCTACTTGATTTCGTGCAGGAAATCTTTCAGGGCAGGGACGGGTTCAAGATGGCTATTTTCGACGAATTTCACCTTATGATGAAGAACCCATCCGTCCTTGAGAAACTGGACTCGATGATGAGGCATTCAAGGCATTACCAGGCGTCAATTGTTGGAATTTCTCAGAATGTAACGGACTTTACAGGTGCATACGGGCATTCGCTTGTGTTTAACAGTGCAAGTATATTTATCTTCAGGACCAGAAGCGTCTCAAACGGAGACAGGACTGCGCTGAAACTCGATGACTTTGATATAGATAGCCCGGAAACTCTCCTGGGCGGAAAAGGGCACCCTTACTCTGAATGCATATACTCAGACGGAAACTATGCCAGGAAAGTACGTGTTCTTGATGATAGCAAACCCCTCGGTTAAGCTATTTTGAAGAGATTTCACTGAGTGGTTGTATCTTCCTGCCTGATCTTTGCCTGGACGAGCGCCAGCTCAAGGACTCCAAATATTACCATGGGTATTACGAAGGAAGTGAGCCCCACGTCAGTCCAAGTGTTGTAGACGATTGACCAGGCTACATAGAAACCGGCACCTATGAAGAGGAGGCCGAATCCCATAAATTTACCCCAGAAGTGTCTCTGCCATCCTTTGGGAAATATTCTTCCTAGAAGATTTTCTGCCATGTTTCCTGCTGCTGCTTATTGAAAGCTAATATTTCATAGTATCGATCATTGGGCATTTTATCCGGACAAATTTTCCTAGGATACCTGAACTAGCAATATAAGATATAACAGGAATAACCACGGAACTGGTCTGGATGGCACTGAGCCAAGTTTATAGTTTCTATCGTACATATACTACTGTGTCAGAATAGCCCCCCCCCAGGACGGGAATTACAGTGGATGACGACAGATCCGGAAAATGCCATTGAAGTAAGGAACCTATCGAAAACCTATGACGGCAAACGTAATGCAGTCGATGGCATATCATTCCATGTTTCGCGAGGTGAAATCTACGGCCTTCTTGGAAAGAATGGCGCGGGAAAGAGTACTACCATTAAGATGCTGACAACGTTAATCAAGCCCACTTCAGGAGAGATTTCAATTCTTGGAATGGACCCGTCAAAGCATTCTCTTCAGATAAGGAAGCGGATAGGAGTTGTTCAGCAGTCAGAATCATTCGATTTTGCTACCGTTGAAAATAACCTCAGGATTTATGCAATGCTCTGGGAGGTTCCAAGGGAGATTGCTGATGCACGGATAGAGGAAGTTCTTGAACTCTTTGATCTAGCAGATATGAGAAAGGTGAGAGCCTTTGAACTATCTGGCGGACAGAAGAAAAAGTTGCAGGTGGCCAGAGAGCTGATCCACGATATGGACATACTCTTTCTTGATGAACCCACGGTTGGAATGGACCCTATCATGAGGAGGCGCATACTGGACAGCATCAGGAAGCGGGCCGATAATGGCCTAACAGTCATGTTCACAACTCATTTCCTTGATGAAGCTGACTATCTCTGCGATCGCATAGGGATAATGTCTGATGGAATCATAAGGGCTGAGGGAACATCCTATGATCTAAAGGAGAAATATGGAGGCATGAGAACACTGGAAATAGTCCTAAGGGACCAGATATCCGCAGACCTCTTTGCCAGGATTAAAGCCAGCATCCTATCCGGAGAGATGGCTGAGGAGGTCCATCTTGACAGGAAACAGCTAAAAATTCTAGGTAGAAACATTACGAGGAATCTTGATCAGATACTTTCCCTGTTTCGATCTGCGGGGATTGCAATCGATGGAATCAATCTTAGGGATGCCACACTGGATGACGTCTTCATTGAGGTCGTGAGCGCGTAAATGAGAATACCTGCATTCCTAAGACTCACATATCGCAACATACGGGTTAATATGGACCTGGGCACGATGATATTCATGCTTGGCCTACCCGCGCTGTACCTTCTAGTCATGGGAACAATGCTTCAGAATATAATACCGGGGGTAAGCGTGAGTTCAACCAGGATATCATATACTCATTTTCTTGGCCCCGGTATAGTCGCCATGCAGACTCTGACTGCAGGAAATATAGGGGGAGGTATGCTCTGGAGTGACAGGCGCTGGGGCATGTTTGAGCAGCTACTGGTTGGGCCGTTCAAGAGGACGGATTACCTGCTTGGAATAATTATGGTGGCAATTGTGTTCGCTGTGGCAGGTAGCATGATTATGCTTGGATTATCCGTCCTGATTTCAGGGGGATTTGTCTTTAACCTGATGTCGGTGTCGCTCACAATGGCCTCTCTCATCCTGGGAACAATGCTGTTTTCCTCGCTATTTCTGATCATCTCAACACTGGCTAGGACCATGCAGACATACAACACGATTACAATTGCACTCTTCTTCGTCCTGGATTTTGCCAGTTCAGCCTTCTATCCGATCCCAACTACAACTGATGAGGTCATCAGGATCATTTCCTTAAGCAACCCTCTCACATACATAGTCGATGTTACTCGAACGGCACTAATAGGAGTTCCAGATACCACTACTTATGTTTACACTCTTGCCATGTTAATCCTTACCGTGTTCCTGTTCGTTCTGGCCAGGATACTCTATCGCACAGTGAGGAGCGGCGTTTAAGGCTTTTGAGAAAATGTTGCCTTCTCCACATTTAAGTAATTTACAATGATTGGTAGCAACCATTCCTGTATCATGTAAAGAAAATTTATTTGAGTCCAAGTAATAAAGGGGAAGCTATGCACGATCCTGCCGCAAGGTTTTTCAACTGCAGTGATAGGGAAAGGGCCATATTCGAAGCAGGAATAAAGCTGGGAACCATATACCACCAGTACGTTGGAGCTCCGTTAAACCTGAGCAATGTTCACTCACTTGAGAGAGCCATGGAGGAAAGTGCCAAGGTCCAGCCATTTGTCGAGGATGCTAGCGTTAGAATTGACAAGGATATGATTTCAAAGCGGCAGGGTGTCTACAAATATATAACACTTGCAGGCGAGATGCTTGACGTCAGCATTGTGATCAGGTACAGGGAGGAACGCATTAGTGCACGCCTGAGGTACGTCCCGGAGATCGATTATCCATTGATGTATGTAGAAGGATGAGGTATATATGGCTGTAAAAATAGGAATTACTGGTCCTGTGGGTTCAATAAAGGCAGAGGCCTTGAGGAAAATTATTGATATGCTCGAGAAGGATGGAGTTGTTGTACAGGGTGTACTGGTATCGGAAATATCCGAGCATTCGAAGCTCATGGGATATTCACTGTTCGATATTGCAACCAAGAAGAGGATCACATTTGCCCAGGCGGGAATAGTTTCGAGGGTGAAAATAGACAAGCTTGGGGTCGATACAAGGCTCCTGGAGGAAATTCTCATACCAAGCCTCCAGAAGGCAAGGGAATCCGCTGATGTCATCGTGATAGACGAGATAGGGAAGCTTGAAAATACAACAAGGAACATCCAGACTGAGATTGAAACTACACTGAAATCTGAAAAGCCACTTATTGTTACGCTACACAAGAAATCAAGGAATCCAGTATTGCAGGAGATAAGGGCACTTGAGGGTATCAGGGTTTTCGATATCACCCCAATCAACAAGAGCACACTCCCCTTCAAGGTGCTGAGGGTTCTGAAGGGAGAGGAAGGACCTTAACTCATGGAGCCAAGGTGCCGTGGCCTGATAACTGCTGATTTGAATGCAATGGGTATTGATATTTTGCAGGCGGGCGAGGGCCAGTGAACCAATCCTCCGGTACGGGAAAACGATTAACAGAATGCGGGCTTCCGCTGAAAGTTTCAGCCTTTCAGGTAGCTGATTAAGGAAAAACTTCCTTAGGGTCAAGCCTGCATATGCTGAGGAGACAGCCATGAGAATAAGGGAGGGCCTGGTACAGATCGATGTGCCCGAAAACTATACAAAGAAGGGTCCGGGAATCAGATCTGCCGGCTTCTATAACGTAGAGCAGGTACTGAACAGGGATATAACGGTCTCCTTATTGTCCGTATTGAGGCCCAGAAGGTATCTCGATGGTTTTGGCGGTACCGGGATCAGGGCAATAAGGGTGAAAAAAGAACTCGGTATTGATGCAACAGCTTGTGACATTAATCCAGTGTCAGCCGGGATTATTAAAAATAATGCCGAGATAAACGGCGCGGACATTACGGTGATACGGGAACCATTCCAGTCTGTAGTATCCAGGAACCTGTTCGATTTCATAGACGTGGACCCGTATGGATCAGTGGTACCATATCTAGATGCTGCCCTGTTTTCAGTTAAGAACAGGGGCTTCATAGCGGCAACTGCGACTGATCTCTCTGTTCTTACTGGGTCTGTGGCGGAAAAGACACGGAGGAGATACAATGCATTTATCGGGAACAATTCACACCGGCATGAAATGGGTATCCGGCTCCTCATTGCCGACATAGTGAGGAGGGCCGCCGCACTGGATCGATCGGCTATACCTGTGGCATCGTTCTGGCACGGGCATTATTACAGGGTAGTCTTCAGGGTTGAAAACGGATCTGATCGGGCAGATGCCGCGCTCGGCAGGATAGGCACCTTCAATAGAAATAAGCTATTCTGCAGCAGATATGAAAATCTGGATGAGGGGCCGGTCTGGACTGGGAATCTAGGATCAGGTAGCATAATCAGGGAGGCAGTTAACGCCCGTCCGGATCATGTAGCAGCAAGGAGCCTGGATTTCCTTTTATCACTTATGCTTGAGGACATTGCACCTCTGTTCTTCGAAATAACGGACATGGCCAGGTTTCTGGGAAAAAGCATCCCAGCAATGGAGAGCATTATCCTGTCATTAACTGACAGAACAGGTGAAAAGGCAGCCAGGACGCACTTCTCAAGCACCGGCATAAAGTTCGGCGGCACATGGGAACAGGTGGAGGAAACATTCAATCTTCTTTCAGTGCCGTGAAGAATAGCAGAAACTTGCCAATGGACGAAGCGGGGTCATTTATAAGGTAGCTGCTTGCTGCAAGGGCACAGCCTTCGTAATGATTATCGCAGGGCAACTGAAGATATAAAAACAGCCTCTACCTTCAGGTTAGGAATGAATCCCTGGATAAGGATAATCAGGCCAATCAATGGCGTCATGGGAATACTGGCAACGTTTATCTCCGGATTAATAGGTTCCGGGCTCAAGATAGGCCATTTTATCCTTCCAGTTTCGGTTGCCGCGCTTTCCGTTTTTCTTGTTACCTCTGGTGGGAACATAATCAATGATGTTGTAGACGTTGAGACTGATAGAATCAATCATCCCCGCCGTCCTCTCGTTACAGGAGAAATATCAGTGAAATCAGCGAAAATTGCAGTTGCTGTTGCATTCATTCTGGCATTTGTTCTAAGTGCTGCTTTCGTCTCCCTACTGGCAGCGTCCGTAGTAATCCTCGCGGAACTTTTCCTGATCGCCTATGAATTCAGGACAAAGAAGCTGGGCCTCTCAGGCAACATAATGATCAGCATACTGGTGGGGCTCATTTTCATCTTCGGGGGTATAGCGGTTAATTCACTGGATAGAATGATAATACTGTTTTTCATGGCAATGTTGGCGAATCTGTCCAGGGAGATTATAAAGGATATAGAGGATATCAACGGAGACACTGACAGGATAACATTCCCAAAGAGACATGGCATAAGGTTTGCAGCTTACGTAGCTGCATCCTCCGTTATCATTGCAGTAATGGCATCATATATCCCATATTACCTTAAAATATTCGGTGTCTATTACCTCATTCCAGTGGCAATTTCGGACTTGATGTTCCTGGTTTCGGCAAGCCTCATAACCAGGAGCCCTGGCAGTGGGATATATGATGCCATTACTGCAATGATACTGGGTCTGGTCTCCTTTGCAGTGGGCGGTTTGACTTGAGCGTATATTTGGAAATACTTGAAAAATTAAGGCAGAATAAGTTGCACATGACCCTTATAGATCCGGCAAGGCAGGATCCGGAGAAGTCAGCTGAGATAGCAAATCAGGCTGGGCTCGCTGGAACAGACTTCATAATGATTGGCGGTTCCACAGAGATAGACAGGGAAAGCATGGATGAGGCAATTATTGCCATAAAGAAGAGATGCCAGCGAAAGGTCATCATATTTCCGGGTTCGTCATCCATGATCAGCCGGTATGCCGATGCCATTTACTTCATGAGCCTGCTGAATTCACGTTCCCCAGAGTTCCTTTTCAGGCACCAGGTCAGGGCTGCACCGCATCTTAAAAGGATGAAAATCGAATCAATCCCAATGGGCTACCTTGTTTTCAAGCCGGGTATGACAGTGGGACGCGTGGGTGAGGCGGATCTTCTTGATAACGGAGACCCCGAAAGCGCAGTCTCTTACTCCATGGCCGCAGAAATGATGGGCATGAAGATGGTTTACCTTGAGGCTGGAAGCGGTTCACCTACCACAGTCAGCCCCGAGCTCATATCACACGTGAAGAAAGCAATCAACATCCCCCTCATAGTGGGTGGAGGGATAAGAGACGCATCTTCGGCCTCGGATATAGCAAGAGCTGGTGCAGACATAGTGGTGACGGGCACAATCGTGGAAGGCTGCAAGGATATATTCAATCGCCTGAATCCAATAGTGAAAGCTGTTCACGAAGCCGGTATGAATAGGTTTTAATTTTCTTTAACACTGGGGTATCATGCCTGTCATTAGGGTTGATGTTGAATATCTTCCGGGAGTAGAGGATCCGGAGGCAATCACGATTCTGAAAAATCTGAATATCCTTGGATATAAGTCCATCAGGGAAACCAGGACTGCCAAATCATACGAATTCAGTGTGGAAGGTGAAGTTGACAAAGCCATGGGAGTTGTCGACGAGATTGCCTCAAGAATTCTTACTAATCCGGTGATTCAGAAATATTCCCTGAGGGTAGTTAAGCCATGAATGAAATGTCAACAGCAGTCAGGACAATTCCAATTAGGAATATGGGTCCGCATGAACTGGAATCAATAAGCCAGTCCATGAGTCTGGGCCTCTCGGCGGAGGAGATGTCCCGCCTTTCGGATTATTTCACCGGGCTGGGCAGGGATCCCACTGATGTTGAGATACAGGCAATGGCCCAGGCATGGAGTGAACACTGCTGCTACAAGTCCTCGAAGTTCTATCTGAAGAAATATTTCTCAGGACTGGAAAAGCATGATGCAATCCTCGCCATGGAGGACGATGCCGGGGTTGTTTCGTTCGATGATGAATATGCGTATGTGCTCAAGATGGAGAGCCACAACCACCCCAGCGCCATTGAACCTTACGGTGGTGCGGCTACAGGCGTGGGGGGCATAATACGTGATGTACTCTGCATGGGTGCCCAGCCCATTGCACTTCTTGATTCAATCTATTTCGGCGACGTTATGTCCCGCCAGTGGGAAAGTAGATCGCTTCATCCAAGATTCATCATGAACAATGTTGTGGCAGGCATACGGGATTATGGAAACCGGGTGGGCCTTCCAAATGTCGCCGGCTCAGTGGATTTCGATCCCTCATTCAACCACTCCCCTCTGGTAAATGCAGGTTGCCTCGGCATCGTTAGGAAAGACAAGATTGTTAGGAGTTTCGTTGATAGGGTCGGCGATGTATTTGTGCTTGCGGGAGGTAGAACCGGCCGTGACGGAATTCATGGGGTAAATTTTGCCTCTGCAACGCTCAAGGAGGAGAGCGGACAGAATAAATCAGTTGTGCAGCTGGGAAATCCGATCATAAAGGAACCTTTGATACATGCAGTTCTTGAGGCCAACGATCTTGGCCTGATCGACGGGATGAAAGATCTCGGAGGAGGTGGTCTCTCCAGTTCAGTAGGAGAGATGTGTCTTGCCGGCGGGGTATCTGCGGAGATAGATCTGGAGAAGGTTTTGCTCAAGGAACCAAACATGGAAGCCTGGGAAATATGGATTAGCGAGAGCCAGGAGCGAATGCTCATGGCCATAGATCCTTCACGGCTTGCTGAACTCGAGGAAATATTCAATCGCTGGAGCATCGAATTTTCAGTTATTGGGAAAATAATAAGTGGCAGTAATCTCCTGATCAGGTTCAACGGAGAAAAGGTTCTCGATCTTGATCTGGAATTTCTTACATCGGGACCCATTTATTGCAGAAATTATGAGATTCCAAGGAGAAAGGATATAGATTATGTGCTTCCTGCCGAAAGGATAGAAATCGGAGACCTGCTTAAGAAATTTCTCTCACAGCCCGAAAATTGCGCAAGATTCAACATTACAAGACAATACGATCACACAGTGAGAGGCGACACGGTCATCAGGCCACTCACAGGTTTCCCAAATCACGAGACTCACTCTGATGCTGCGGTGATAAAGCCCCTTGAACACTCAATGAGAGGTCTAGCGCTCACTGCCGGATCAAGATTCAACATGGTAGCTGTTGATCCAATGGGTGGGACATTCGGAACAATGGTGGAGGCATACCTCAATATCCTCGTGACCGGATCGAGGCCCACTTCAGTAGTTGACTGCCTTAACCTGGGCAATCCCGAGGATCCTGTGGTAATGGGACAACTTGTACAGATTTCATCCGCGATCTCGGAATTCTGTGCAAGGCTTGGACTTCCGGTGGTCGCAGGGAACGTGAGTCTCTATAACCAGTACCAGGGGAACAACATCAAACCCGTGCCAAATATAATGATGGTCGGAGTCATAGATAATGTATCAAATTCCGTAAGCTCTGATTTCAAGGGGGTGGGGAACTCCATATTCATTATAGGCAGGGAAAGCTCCAATCTTGGTGGAAGCCACCTGCTGAAGTTTCTTGGCAAGACTTCCACTTCCGTTCCATGGTTCGATATGGATGAACTCACTTCCATGTCTGGAAAATACATTGCTGCCGTATCAGGGAACATGATACTTTCTGCTCATGATGTATCATCCGGTGGCCTGATACAGGCACTTTTGGAGATGTCATTCGGTGGCAGTATCGGGTTTGATGTGGACGTCACTTCAATCTCCGGGGCCAGGACTCTAGAAAAGCTCTTCGCGGAGGGGGGAGAGAGAATTGTTGTTGAAGTCCCGGAAACAATGGAGGCAGAATTCAGTGAACATTTCTCCGGAATAGCCATCACCAAGATTGGACGAACAGTTGAAAGTTTCATCCATGTGGTGGATTACGGTATGGAGGTCATTCATGGGACTGTGGAGGAATTCAGGGAACCATGGATACACGGCCTTGACGGGCTTGTTTGATTGCGATGGTGAATGATAATGGTTGATGACACATATTCAAGGGTAACATTTCTCAGGGAAAAGGATGTTACTGTTGAGGTAAATTATAGGCTTGGCTTTGACGCCGACAGGACCTGCGGATACTCCAGAATCTACAAAGGAGAAATATCAGATTCTCAGGATGAAGAGAATTATGAGATATATCAGGAACTCTATGAATGTGGACTGAGTGTGGAAGAGGTGGAAAAACGCTACCGGAAACTTATAGATGAGGTTCTTGAGGGCAAGATAGACGTTGACTTCTAGTTGAACGGTCCATCAATTTCCACTGTTATTTTCTGCCCGTCTACCAGTGAAAGCCTCTCCCTGAGATAGACCGGCGATATTATCTCCATGACATCGCTGTACACTGATCTCTCAGGAAATATTACTGCGCACTGGATTCCTGAAATTTTTCCCCTGAAGCATTTTACCGGCCCGTAGGTCCGGTCTTCTGTTATGAAACCGTCAATGTGTATTCCATCCATGGAACGGAGCTTCCTGAGTGAGAGTTCTGATGACTGATCTATCTTGACATTCAGCGTACCCAGATATGGAACATAGCCCAGTTTTTCCTGGAACTGGATAACGTAAAATTTCCTTGAAATATAATATCTCCCTTCGCCAAGCCCACTCTGAACCGTCCCGGAAAGGTTCATGCTTACCTGTTTCTCAAGAAGGACTCCCAGATCGGCATACTCCCTGAGAAGTATTTCCATACCTCTCGGAGTAATCTCTATCTCCTGCCTTCTTCCATTCATCTGTCTCGTTATCAAGCCCTCTTTGAGAAGGTCAAGAATCATTCTGGATGCAGATTGCTGGCTTATTCCCATATACTTTGCAAGTTCCCCCGATGATATGCTTACACGCGGTCTGGTGCCGGCAATGCTCTTTACCGCCTTGAGCGCCCAGTATCTGAAATTAAGATATTCTGCCATTTCCCTGCACGCAAGTAATTACTTGCCCTATAATCTACTTTTCAAAGAGACACACCAATCCTTCTCCCGCCATGTATGGAAAAGGTGCGAAGACCGAGACTGCGGGCACGGTCCAGGAGAAGTCTGTCATTTGTCAGTATGGCAGATCCTGTGGTTACAGCAGCTTGCAGGATACAATCATCCCCTTTCCCAGACCCATGTATGGCTGGAAAACCTTCAGCCAGTTTCAGCGCCCCTGACGCAAATGGAACCCGATTGGACAGACCCTGAAGCTCCAGGACAGTGCAATCCGTCACATATATGGCTGATATTTCGGGAAAAAGCAGAAGCTGGGATCTTATGTCTATCCTGTTCTTCAAGGCGTATATGAGTGAATTAGTATCAATGATGATGCTGCCATTCATATAATGCTATTTTTCCCTGTCCACAACTTCTGCGATCGCTGTGTTATTCCTGATTTTCTTTATGACCACCTTTACAGTCTCGCCTCTTCTGACACCGGGAACGAAAATATTGAAACCACGATAGAAGGCCCTCCCTTCACCAGAGTTACCTACCTTGGATATCTCCACGGTGTACTCCTTTCCCTCCTCTATCTTTGTCTCGTCATCTCGCGACTCGTTTACAATTCTAATGGGATGTTGTGCACCGCATGCCTTGCAGGAAAGGAGTACGTTCTTCCTATCTTCTGGATCTCTGTGTCGGGTGAGTTGCATTCATAACATATCACGTAAGAATCCATGTACTGCTTTATCTTTGAAGATATCTGGTCAGATGAGATTTTCCTGTTTATTATCAGTCTGCGGCCAGTTATTGTCACTCCGATACCAAACTCTGTCATCAGGAATTTAGCAATATGTTTGGGATCCCTGTTTATCATGTCGGCAATGTCTATGAAATTCCTTACAATGGTGACCTTGCCTTCCTGTATTATGTCAGGATCGGGTATCTGAAGTCTCTGCTGATTCATGTTTGATTTTGAAAGAACCCCTTCAGCCTTTTTCAGGAGATCTTCATAATTCTGGTTATCCATGACAGGTTATTTCTT
>JAMCUD010000057.1:408-9788 GCA_023379355.1 Thermoplasmatota archaeon | reverse complement strand
CATGGATCTGCAGTGGGGTTTGAAATGAAAGGGTACCTGTTGCTTGAAGATGGAACCATAATAACCGGGGAAACCCAGTCAGATTTCCATGATGCCTTTGGTGAGGTAGTTTTCACAACATCCATGACGGGTTATATGGAATCCATAACTGATCCATCATACAGGGGTCAGATACTGGTGTTTGCATCTCCAACAATTGGAAATTACCCCAGGGAACTTGGAAGAATGGAATCTGACAGGATACAGGTGGCTGGAATAATAGCCAGAGATATACACACAATCCTTCCATCCAGGGAAATGAGGGAAGAATTTTACAGTTACCTCTCTGAAAAAAGGATTCCCTTCCTTGACGGCGTTGATACAAGGAGCCTTGTGAGAAGAATAAGGGAACGCGGTGCCATGAAGGGCTGGATCACGGGCAGTTTATCTGAGGATCTGGAATGGCCTGATCCAATGGATAGAAATCTTGTGGGTGAGGTTTCAGTTGAAAAAGCTTTCAGCTTGGATTCCGGAAAAGAACATGATATACTGTTCATTGATGTGGGGACAAAGAGGAGCCTACTTGAGGAAATAGGACGTCTTGGAAACCTTAAAGTTGTTCCCTATGACCATGATTTTTCTTCCGAAATCGGGAAATATGATGCAATATTCATATCGAACGGACCAGGAGATCCAGATCATGTTTCCCTTGAAAAAACAAGAAATTTTGTAAGGGAAAGCTATGGTAAAATTCCAATTTACGGGGTATGCCTGGGGCATCAGATCCTGGCTCTTGCACTGGGTGGTAAAACTTTCAAGATGCCTTTCGGGCACAGAGGATCCAACCATGCCGTAACAGACGGCACACATGTATGGATTACCTCGCATAACCATGGTTTTGCAGTGGATGGAAAAAGCCTTGAAAAAACAGGTCTGAAAGTTTCACAGTGGGATATAAACGACAGGACTCCTGAGATGATGGAGACAGACAGTGGCATGGCGGTTTCAATCCAGTACCACCCGGAAGCCTCTCCCGGCCCACACGATGCCAGATGGTTTTTCACCAGATTTAAAAAAGACCTGGAGGTGCATAATGCCAAGAGATAGGAGCATAAAGAGAGTACTGGTGATTGGATCCGGGCCGGTGGTTATAGGACAAGCGGCTGAATTTGACTATGCAGGGTCACAGGCCTGCCTTTCTCTTAAAGAGGATGGTGCTCATGTTGTTCTTCTTAATTCAAACCCGGCAACCATACAGACCGATTACAGCATGGCAGACCGCATATATATGGAACCAATGGATGTTGAAACGATCAAGGAGATTATTTCAAGGGAAAATATAGATTCAATACTTCCCACCATGGGGGGTCAGACAGCCCTGAATCTGGCGGTTTCAATTGGCAAATCTGGAATACTGAATGAAAAGTTGAGGATCATAGGAACTCCACTTGAAAGCATAATGCTCGCCGAGAACAGAGAGTTATTCCACAACCTCATGCTTGACATGGGTGAACCTGTGGCCATGTCCTGGACCATAAGGAGAACCTCATACCTCAGGGACCTTGATTCTATTCCAGACAGGGCGGTTATTGTCAGAACTTCCTTTTCGCTTGGCGGCACAAGCGGTTCAATCTTCAATTCCAAGGATGAATTATTGAATTTCTGCAGACGGCTTTTCACCGAGACTGAACAGGACGAGATTGACGTGGAGGAATCAATAGCCGGACTGAAAGAGATTGAATATGAGATAATAAGAGATAATGTGGGAAACTGCATAATTATCTGCAACATGGAGAACCTTGATCCAATGGGGGTGCACACTGGAGAGAGCATAGTTGTAACTCCATCCCAGACCCTCAGTGACATTGAATATCACATGCTCAGGGATGCTGCACTGAGGATCATTGGTAGAATAGGTATCAGAGGGGCATGCAACATACAGTTTGCACTTGACAGCGCCTCAGGAAGGTACTACGTTGTTGAGGTCAATCCAAGAACATCAAGGTCTTCGGCACTGGCATCAAAGGCAAGCGGGTACCCCATAGCCAGGATCTCAACAAAGATAGCACTTGGTTACAACCTCACAGAGATACTCAACCCCATCACCAAAACGACCTATGCTGCATTTGAACCATCCCTGGATTACGTCACAGTGAAAATACCACGGTGGCCCTTCGACAAATTCTCTGTTGACAGGACACTGGGTGTGCAGATGAAATCCATAGGAGAAGTCATGGGCATTGGAAGAACATTTGAAGAGGCGCTCATGAAAGCCATTGCATCCCTTGATAACCCTGAGTCAAGGAAGTTGAGGATATACCTTGATGCAAATGAACTGGATAAATTGCTAACGAAACCATCCGATCTGAAAATTTATGCTGTTTTTGAGGCTATTTTCAGGAATTATGAAGTAGAGAGAATAAGCAGAATGACAGGTTATGAACAGTATTTCATAAAGAAGATTGCGAACATTGTTTCCGCACTGAAAAATGTGGGGATTGGAGATATTCCGGAAAACATCCGTGAATGCAAGATGCTTGGGATTCCGGATTCACTATTATCATCAATATCCAGAATAAGCGAGAAGGATCTCATAAAATACCGCATTGAAAAAAGCATAACCCCCTGCTTCAGGGCCATAGACACATGTTCCGGAGAATTCGAGGTGAAGATTCCATACCTGTATTCAACCTACTTTGAGGAGGATGAATCATCTCACTTTCAAACAGAGAAAAAGAAGATCATGGTGCTGGGTTCCGGCCCAAATCGTATATCACAGGGACTGGAATTCGACTATGGTGCAGTCAAGGCAATTCAGTACCTCCGCAAATCTGGTTATTACACAATAATGGTTAACTGCAATCCGGAAACTGTTTCAACTGATTTTGACATATCTGACAAGCTCTATTTTGAGCCTCTCACACTGGAACATATCTCAAACATAATAAACCTGGAAAAACCGGATGGGATCATGATTCAGTTTTCCGGTCAGACTGGACAGAACATCTCCCTGGACCTTGCGGACATTTTTGGTGAGAAATTGTTCCTTGGGACAAAACCTTCCCAGATCGTGAGGATAGAGGAGAGAACTGAATTTTCCTCAAGACTGGAAAAAATGGGCATCAGACAGCCGGGATTCGTGACTGTGAGAAACCTGGACGAATTGTATGAAAAACTTCCAGCCATTGGACTTCCGGTCATAGTAAGATCCAGTTTCATCATAGGGGGAAGGTCCATGGATATTGTCTATGATCCATCGGAGGTCTCTGAGAGGGTACAGTCAGTATTCAGGGAAAGACCAGGTTTTCCCGTGCTCATCAGCCGTTATCTGGATGGGGCCACTGAGATGGATGTGGATTTCATCTCCAATGGAAAGAAAAGCCTGATTTATGGAATCTCCGTGCATATAGAGGAAGCTGGAACTCATTCCGGAGATGCAACGATGGTCCTTGGCCCAGATACTGTTCAAGAACAGATAAGACAGAAAATAATTGAAATTGTGGACAGGTTGACCCAGGATTTCAGTCTGAACGGCCTTTCAAACCTCCAGATCGCAGTCAAGGATGATGAAGTATATGTCATAGAGCTCAACGCAAGATCAAGCAGGTCTGTCCCCTTTGTATCCAGGGCAACTGGAAAAGATCTGGTGGGTGACGCAGTGAATGCAATGCTTACCGGTTTCATTGAACATGATGAACCCAGGGTGAAGGCTTATTTTGTAAAGGTGCCCATATTTCCATTCAGCAAATTCTCTGATCTTGATACTGTGCTAGGACCTGAAATGAAATCCACAGGAGAAGGCATAGGCATAGGAAAGTCCATGGAAGAGGCAATAAAGAAATCCATGAAGGTTGCAAAACTGGATATTGAAAAAATATCCAGTGCCCTCATAACAGTCAATGATTCTGACAAGGAGGCTGCACTTGGCATTGCCCGGAACATATCAGCAGCAGGAGGGAAACTATTCGCAACACCCGGGACGCACAGGATGCTTTCTGAAAAGGGAATTGAGAGCACTGTAGTATACAGGGTGGATGATGTGAGAAAACCCAGTGTTGTGGACATAATTATCAACCATGAGGTTGATATGATCATCAACACCCCAACAATGCTTTCCGGAGCTGTAAGAGACGGATTTGAAATCAGAAGGCAGGCCATAAGGAAAGGGTTGCCGGTTTTAACCAATGTCAGGCTGGCTGATCTTCTGATAACCTCCCTTATGAAAAATGTGGGTTATGGATGCATGGAACTGAGTGAATACAGGGTGATGATTTGAAGATCACCGATGCAAGGCGAGATTTTGGAACCGTATATGATCTGATCAGGAAGATGAGCCCCCCTCATCATTTCGAATTCTCGGACCCGTTCTGGGTACTGGTCACAACACTGCTATCTCACAGAACAAAAGATCCAGTGACAGATGCAGCGGCAAGGGCCCTTTACAATAGATATGGCAGTGCTGATAAGCTGGCAACCGCCTCATACGATGATGTCCTGTCCATGATATCAAAGGTAGGATTCTGCAGGGTTAAGGCGGCCAGGGTCATTGCCCTCGCCGGAATAATAGTGAACAAATACGGCGGAAAAGTGCCTGAAAGCAGGGAGGAACTCATGACCATTCCTGGAGTGGGAAGAAAAACGGCCAATGTTGTACTCTCTGATTCCATGGGAATTCCGGCCATAGCTGTTGATACACATGTGCAGAGAATCAGTAAAAGAATAGGCTGGTCAAAGTCTGATGATCCTGAGAAAACAGAGGAGGCACTCATGAAGATTGTACCAAAAGAAGACTGGGTGGGCTTCAATCCAGTCATGGTAGAGTTCGGAAAAACCGTTTGCAGGCCATTGGGACCAAAATGTGACCAGTGCCTGATTAACATTTACTGCAGCTTTTATGCCAAAAATAAGCCCTAGGGTTTCAAACCGGATTGGGTTTGAATCTCTCCTTTGCATCCTCTATGATTGAAGTGACCTTCTTTCTCCAGTTTATGAAAACTTCAGCATTACCCGGGTAGTTTTCATATATGCTGTTCAGTTCTTTCATACGGTTAATTGCGTAGAGCATATTTGAAAAGGCATTTATGTTGCTCATGCCCTTCAGTACAAATTTGAATTTTGATGCAAGGCTGAGCTCCGGAACAAGCCCCAGCGTTATATCAGAAGCCTCCTTTGTTGTGAGGAATTTCTTCATCCCATAGTTTATGATATTGTTGTTCAATGACTGAAGATATATCCTGAAAACCTCCATTCCGGCAGTCCTCTTGCCATATGCATCGTTGTAGTCTATGTTGTAGTTCCACAGACCGGAAGTGCTGACATCGCCATTGTCAATGGCCCTGGATGCGTTCTCACCTGCCAGTATACCTGAAACCAGGGCAGGACCTATTCCTCCCGCACTGATGGGGTTCGGCATCACCATGCTGTCGCCCGCACCCATGTAACCGTTGAACACAAGACTCTCCATCTGCCTCCTGACAGGCACTGACCATATACCTTTCCCATTTCCGTCCTTATTCCACAATTTCAGGTTTTTAAGCGTTGGATTCCACTTTACGTAGTTGTCTATGAGTGTTTGAAGATTATCTTTCCTGTTCATTTTTGAATTTCTTATGTCAAGGCTCCTCTTCTGAACTCCCAGACCGATGTTGATCCTGTTGCCGCTTTTTGGAAAAACCCATCCATAGCCACCGGGCGCTATCTCGTTATTGAGGTGTATGAGAGCATTGTCAGGATCGTAAAAATTAAGGTCTTCGTGATCCAGATCAAATTCGTATATATACCTGCCAGTTGATTCAATATCATCTATATCCACAGATCTGTCCACAAAGGGATTTTCTGGCAGATTTCTTCTCAAAACTGTTGAGACCCCAAGTGCATCTATAACTATTTTTGCCGTATACCTGACGCTTTCATTTTTACTGTTCCTTCCGTTGATGCCAGTGAGGAAATTATTCTCAATTACCGGACCCTGTACCTCAAATTCACTTTGGTATTCTGCCCCGTTTTTTATGGCAAGCTGCAGAAGCTTTGCCTCGAACTCCGGTCTGTCCAGAGTGTATCCAACGCCGTCGAACGGAAATCTTGACTCCATATCCGGGGATAGAGCTATGACTCCATCCACCCTTCTGTCAAGTTCAGGTTTACCGAATGTAATGCCCATCTTTCTCTGAACAAAATCTATGTGAGAACCTGCCACTGCGTCGCCGCAGGTCCATCCCCACACTGTCTTCTTTCCCACTTCACTTTCCTTGTTCCTGTCCAGCAGAAGTACCTTTTTCCCCTGCTTTGCTGCCATTGCAGCAGCCAGTGATCCCGAGAGACCAGAACCTGCAACAATGATATCGTATGAATGATTCGAATCCATAATAATCAAACTTAGGCTCTGAATATAGGTTCATATTTAAAATTTGTTTAGAATCTTTTAGGTGGAAACCTTTATGAATTGTAATGCCTAAAATGACATGAATGCAATATTTTATGAATGGAGGTTACATCAAAAACCTGTAAATGAATCAAATGTTTTATGATGTGGTGATAATCGGATGTGGACCAGCAGGTTCGGAAGCAGGGAAAATGCTGGGTTCAAAGGGCTTCAGGACCGCAATAATTGATTCAAGAAATGAGATTGGAAACCCAATCAGATGCCAGGAGATCACACGAAAATCCATAATGGATTTTCTGAAGGTTTCAGATTATGAGAATATAATGTCAAACAGCTTCGATGATATTCTGTTAAGTTTCGGGGAAACTGCCGGAAACATTCCATTGAAGATCAGCAATGATAGATTTGCTGTGTTTGAAAGGGATAAATTTGATAAAGAGAATGCTGCCAGGGCTTCCCTGAATGGCTGTGACATATTTATTAGGACACTATACCTGGGATATTCCAGGAAGAGTGACGGGGAAATAACTGTAAATGCAAGGAAGGGAAGTACTGACCTCCAGTTTACGTGCAGATTCCTTTTGAATGCGTCAGGTGAAAGGGAAGGTGGTTTCTGTACACCTGATAAAATCACCATTAAAAGCCATCGTGTGTTCCTTGAAGGATACTATTCCGGAGAGTGCAGATTTTCATTTCAATCCCTTAATGGAAAAAATTTAAAATGGTACATCCCAAAAAGAAATCCGGAAGCAAACCTGGGAATTGCATTTTATGGAGATCAAATGACCTCCTTGGACCCGGACCATGAACTGAACATTTTCATGAAGAAAATTACTGGAAAAGACAGATTTTTCTCAACCTACAGTTTCACATGGGAATCCGCTCCACGTGAGGCATCAGCAACTTATGAGGACGGGGTACTTTATGCCGGAGATGCTGCAGGTTTAAGAGACCCCATAATCCTTTCCGGTTTCGACAGATCCATTGTATCAGGAAATATGGCGGGCAATGCAATAGCCCAATATCTGGAAAACTTTGGGTCAGATGCCATTGAGACCTACAGAACTGATCTTCTCGACAGGTACATAAAACGAAACAGGAGATCATGCTCTGTATTCAAAGAATCATATGATGAAATAGAAAGAAAAATTAAGGACGTGAATGGTGAGATTGAGATACCGGAACTCTCCTCCTATGAACTGTTTTCATTGATTCTTGGAAGAGAGATCTGATCAGGAATTGAACATGGATTCATCAAGACCGAAGTTTCCGGATTTAATCTGGTTCTTCAGAAGTTTCTTGAAGCCACGATTTCCCTTCATCATTTTAAGATTTTCTTTCATTGCCTTGTATTCCCTTAAAAGCTGCCTGACCTGAACTTCTGATGTCCCGGATCCCTTGGCAACCCTCTGGATACGCTTGGCGTTTATTATTTCTGGGTTTTCCAGTTCTTTGTAAGACATTGAATCCATTATGAACCTGTAAGTTGTGAGCTTATTCTGGGCAGATTCAATGTCATTGGGATTTATCTTGTTTCCTCCGGGAATCTTTGCAAGTGGCAGGGAGTCTATCATTTTCCTCATGATGCTGGGTTGAGCGAATTTTTCCCATACATCGTACATGTCCATGAGGTTGAACTTTCCAGACATTAACTTTGACAGAGATTCTTCAGCTTCCTCCTCGGTTATGTTCGTATCCTTGAAAGCTTCCATAAGAGTTTCAAGGTCACCCAACCCAAGAAGCCTGGAAAGGAACTTGTTTCCATTGAATATTTCAATGTCATCCATGTGCTCCCCGGTTCCAATGAAATATATTGGTGAATTAATCTCGGATACAGCACTGAGAGCACCGCCCCCCTTTCCAGTTCCGTCCATTTTGGTTATTATAACTCCCGTAATTCCAGCAGCTTCATCTATGGCTTTCGCCTGTGGTCCTGCCTGCTGACCTATGGTTGCATCAAGCACGTACAGGACTTCATCCGGAGAAGCTACCTGCTTGAGTTCCCTGATCTCTGCTATGAGTTCTTCATCCAGTGCATCCCGTCCACTTGTATCAATTATCTTCACCTGGATGTTCTCAAGCTGCTTCAGGCCGGCTTTCACAATCTTTACAGGGTTCTTTTCCCCCTTTATTCCGAAAAATGGAACACCTACCTGTTTTGCGATCTGCTCCAATTGCTCATATGCGGCAGGTCTGTGTATATCAGCGGCTATGACTCCACAGCTCAGCCCTTTCTTATTGAAGAACTTGGAAAGTTTACCTGCCGAGGTTGTCTTTCCCTGCCCGTAAAGCCCTACAAGCATTATGACCTGAGGCTTTAGAACCAGTTTTGAATCTTTTCCGATGATTTTTAAAAGTTCCTCGTAGATAATTTTTACAAGGAAGTCCTGAGCAGTCATGCCTGGTGGGGGTTTTTCCTCCTTTGCCCTGGTCTCCAGATCCTTTGTCAGTTCTAGAGCGAGTTTGACATTGACATCAGATTTGAGAAGTGCCCTTTGGACGTCTCTCACCACTTCTTTTATTGTTTCACTGTCAACGAAGCTTGATCCTGTATTGTTTCACTGTCAACGAAGCTTGATCCTGTTACTTTCCTTATTGTCTCCCTGAGCGACGATGCGAGACTGTCCAATACCATATGATAACCGATTTATGTTTTCTATATAACGTTTCCTGACTTCAAAGTGACAATCTATCCCCGGCCGAAAACAGTATTTTTACTGCTTCTTCCAGGCCTATAACACTTTCAATAGCCAGATCAGTACTCAGTATTCTCTCCACCTGTGTCCGCAGTGTGCACAGGTGTAGAATTTTGTTTCCGGTTCATCGGCCGATCTAGTCTGTTTAAGCAGGAAGTATGCCCCCCTTTCGTGACATTTCGGGCATGCAGCATCTGAATCCAGAGGTTCAGCCGACTTTTCTTCCCTTATCATTATGACCTCTTTTCCTCCGCTTTTACTGACAATTTCCTGTTTCTCTGAATCTTTCTTGCTGAATTTCTGCTCGTAACCGCAATTTCCGC
>JAMCUD010000057.1:0-398 GCA_023379355.1 Thermoplasmatota archaeon | reverse complement strand
TTCCCTTTGTTGGTGACATTAACGACCCACATTTTGGACAAAACATAGAGTGTTCGCAGTGCATATGAATATTTAAACTTGGAGGTTGAGAAACATGATAATGAAGTCCACTTTGTTAGTACTTCAACTATTATTCATGGACCTAACTTCAGGGAATCCACGAAATTGGACATATTTATTTACATAATTTACATCTTAAATCATGACATACGACGAAGATAAAATACCGGAAATACTCAATAATTCCCGGAATATTGCAGTTGTGGGGTTATCGGAAAAACCAGACAGGGATAGTTACAGGGTTGCAGACTATCTTAAAAAACATGGTTATGGTATTATTCCAATAAATCCAGCCCTGAAAGAGTGGAATGGGTTAATGGCTTACCCGGACCTCTCTT
>JAMCUD010000056.1 GCA_023379355.1 Thermoplasmatota archaeon | reverse complement strand
CTCACGGTACTTGTTCGCTATCGGACTTGAGAAGTATTCAAGGTTAGATGTTAGTGCCACCCATATTCCCGCGCGAAATACGACGCACGGTACTCTGGAAATCCTCCCTTGTAACCTTCTGAATTACTCCAACGGGACTATCACCCTCTCGGGTTCAGCTTTCAATCAGATTAGGATTCTTCAGTTAGGTATTAGGGAAGCTCCAAACACCACATTTCCTTACCATTACTGGAAGGATTCGGTTTGCCTATAATCACCGCTTTCGATCGCCTTTACTAACGGTATCTCGGTTGATTTCTCTTCCTCCAGGTACTAAGATGTTTCAATTCCCTGGGTTCCCTCTCCTTTCGGAGTGTCATAAGACAGGAAGTCCTATTCGGAAATCCTCGGATCTAAGGCCCCTTGCGCCTCCCCGAGGCTTATCGCAGCTTGGCACGTCCTTCATCAGCTCTCAAACCAAACCATCCCCCAAACAGTTTAGCAGTTGCACAATCCACTTTACTGTAAGCAGAAATCTGGCTTCACAGGTATTTAACCTCAACCCCTTCCCTTATGATATTACTCACGAGGTGCATCAAAAGTGCGTAGCGATGGTATTGCTTTGCCTGATATAAGCGTTTTGGTGAACTGGGGAATGAAGAATATAGCCCGTGGAAAATAAATTTCATCATATACATCATGCCATTGCATGACCAAAAAATTTGTGAGAGTACTTGGACTTGATGATGGATCATTCAGTCGGTCGAAGGATTTATGGGCCCCCTTGATTGGAGTTGTTTACCGCTTAGATGGCCTGATTGAGAAGATTTATCGAAGAAGGATACAGGTCGACGGTACTGACGTATCTGATTCTATAATTGACATAATCCGAGAATACGGGGGGAAACTGGCCATAACGGTTTCAGAAGGAGTTACCTTCGGGGGCTTTAACATTCCCGATATCAAATACATCTTCGAAAACACAGGTGTCCCTTATATTTCCTACCTGAAGAGAAGGCCCTCAATGAGTTCTATAGAGGATGCGATGAAGAAATATGGCCTGCACGACAACTTTAACCTGCTTCGAAAACTGAACTTAAGGGAATGCCACTTTGAAGGGGTGACGATATATCTGAATGTCTGCGGATTAAATGAAACGGAGGCATTTAAATTGCTCCTGAAAACCATTCATACAGGAAGAAAAAGTGAGCCGGTAAGAATAGCAGATATGATAGGCAGGATTATTTAAATCAGATCCGAAATTAGAACTTTCTTTTAAGGAATGGCAAATTTGTTCTAAAAAAAATAAAGGGGAAATTTACTCCCTGAACATCTGGAAATCTAGTTCTTCAACTGCATTTTTCTTTTCGTTTTCCAGGTTCTTTATTATTTCGTCCAGCTTCTCACTTTCGGTGGGTATATACTTCATTTTCCCCAGAGACATGTGATATGAACCAGGGCAAAGCACTCCCTCCTTCACAACGATTGCATCCGGCTTGAGAGACAGAATTCCCTGCATGCACCTTTCCTTTCCTCCATATGGGGATCCAAATCCAGGGTTTTCATACTCTTTGATCTGCTTTGTCTCATCATCTATGATCATTATGGAATTCCCATATTCAAGAGGTGTCACATAATTTTCTTCATCTACTACTGCAGCTATTTTCATACCACCGTATTTCCAACCAGATAAATTAACTTAACGGTATTTGAATCTCCCTATACTCATTTGTAAAGTCTAGAAGGGTGGGTTCAACATTTGGCCTTTATTTATGAAGGAATATAAGGTAAATTACAACCAGACTGACTGCAAATAATGGTAGGCTGAAAATCATTGAAATTGAATAAACAAACTGGCATAACAATTTGGGGATGGTCAGTAATAGCCTTCAAAGGTAACATCATATGGTTTCACCTGGATGGATGACCCATTTTCTACATGACCGATCTCCTTGAAGTTTATCCTGTTCCTGAGAAGGTTCACAAAGTCGACTTTAGACTCAGGATCGATAACGACTACATACCCAATTCCCATATTGAAGATTTCATACATTTCCTGGTATGTAAGATCTCCCATTTCCATAAGCTTCATGAATACGTTCTGCGGTTTTATGGGGTCCTCTATAACATAATTCATGTCCTTCATTCTAGGCAGGTTGCGGAGGCCCCCTCCTGTTATATTAGCCATTCCCTTTATTGGTACAATTCCCATGGAATCGAGGATCTCTCTAACATAAATTCTGGTTGGTTCAAGCATTACATCGAACCCTCTTCTTGACTCACCCGGAAACTGTGCGTTCAGGTCAACTTCATTTTTTGTTAAGATATCCCTCACTGTTGTGAAACCATTGGAATGCAAACCGCTGCTCTGAAACCCGAAAATAAGATCTCCGTCCTTGATTGATTCCCCGTTGACAATCTGGGATTTCTGAACTATTCCGAGGCTTGTTCCGGATACATCAATGTGGGAAGTCAGGTCAGGGACTATGGATGACTCCCCCCCAACTATGGTCAGGTTTGACATCTGCGCACCTACATTGAATCCCGTACCGAGTTGTCTTGCAATTTCAGGGTTCGGTTCCCTCAGTGTCAGGTAATCTACGAATGCTATTGGCTCAGCCCCGACTGTAATTGCATCGTTGACATTCATGGCAATGCAGTCTATAGCTATGCTTTCGTACTTATCGGCCATTTCGGCAATTATGGTTTTGGTTCCTACACCGTCATTATTCAAAGAGACAGCAAAGTTACCCAGATCAATAAGACTTGTGAAACCACCGAAAGAACCAATGATCCTGAAATCCTCACGTTTGTATTTTAATTGCCTGATTAACAGGCTCACGAAGTCGCCCTGTCCTTTGCGGTCTATTACTCTTGGGCCCACTTTTGGCATAATAAGGTAATGCTCTGGTGTCTTAAATTTTTATCAGAATTTAGAGTTTTCAAGACGTGAGCATAATTTTTTTTTAGCTGCACTTGTCTCGAGTGGCAGATTTTCTAAATGCCTAATTGGTTGCAGCATTAGACCTTACACTTTTAATTGGTCGATCTGTTACGCCATTCATAGTTGTTTTCTTTAGTTTGCTCTCAGTTCTTACATAAATTATATAACTATGAATCAATTTGGAATAAGTGATCAAATGGTCAAAGTAGAGTCACTGGATTACAAACCGAAGCCCATAGATGAGAATTTTCTGGACGATGCAGAGCACTATCCTGTCACTGGTAAGCACCATGACCACGAAGTAAGAGCTGGCGGAGTACAGAGAACAGATGCAGAGGGAAAACCCTACCCGACTAAGAATGGAATACATGGTACAAAGGTTGCCATTGATTGGGAAGCATGTGTTGCAGATGGCGCCTGCATGGATGTTTGCCCTGTTACTCTTTACGAATGGGAGCTTAACCCTGGTCAGATGGGCACTGGCAACGACAAGGACATCTCTGGGGAAAAGGATCTGTTTGCCAAGTACAGAACTGACAAATGTGACCCTGTAAGAGAGAGCGAATGCATTTTCTGCATGGCATGTGAGAGTGTCTGCCCGACAAGAGCAATAAAGATTACACCATAAACCCAAATTTTTTACCTACATTTAACATTAAAAGGCTTTTGAATTTATATTTCCAGGTAATTCTGAATGGAAAGTTTTGCAGAGATTTTTAAAAAGATAGGAGAAGAGATTGCGTAAATACGATTTTCTCAATTTCAGAATAGATTTAAAATCTCACCCTCATCGGAGATATCAACATTTTCTGCAGCTGGATGCACTGGCAATCCAGGCATTGTCATAATGTCACCAAGCATGGGAACAAGAAATCCCGCACCATTGGAAATTCTGACCTCCTTAACTGTTACCTTGAAATTTTCAGGCCAACCAAGCAGTTTTGGATTGTCGGATACTGAATACTGAGTCTTTGCCATGCAAATATGAAAGTTTTCCAGACCAAGGTCCCGGACTGTTTCCAGGTCCTTCTGAGCTTTTTTTGTAAAAATCACACTCTTGGCTCCATAGATCCTCTTGCAGATTTTTTCTATTTTTTCCTTTGGCTTATCCGATACGATGTATGTTCTTTTAATTTCGATATCGCTCTCCAGAGCTTTGATGACCATTGAAGCCAGTTCCAGGCCACCTTCTCCACCTTTCCCAAAGACCTCTGATAGAGAGAACTTCACCTTATCCTCAGTCAATATTGACTCAATCTCTTTGATCTCTTTTTCTGTATCACCAGGAAATCTGTTTAGTGCAACGACTGGTTCAAATCCATATTTTCTGATAAGATTTACATGCATCAGAAGGTTTCTCGAGCCCCTGGCAAGGGCTTCTATATCCTCACTTTTAGGGTCTCTGGAACCTCCATTCATCTTCATCGATCTAATTGTGGCTACAATTACTACGGCACCCACTGACAGCCTGCCCATTACAGAAACCATATCAAGAAACTTCTGCGCGCCAAGTTCCGAACCAAAACCAGCCTCCGTAACAACAATATCTGCAAGGGAGAGTGCAATTCTGTCTGCAACTATGCTTGAAGTCCCATGTGCAATATTGCCAAATGGTCCTGTATGAATGAAGGCCGGTATTCCTTCAGTTGTCTGGACAATGTTTGGTTTCAGAGCATCTACAAGAAGGGCAGTCATAGCTCCTTCGGCCTTTAACTGGCTGCAGTAAACCGGTTTTCCGTCGTAGTCCATAGCCACAATGATCCTTGCAAGCCTCTTTTTCAGATCATCGTAGCTCTCTGAGAGACCCAGTATGGACATTATCTCTGAGGCGGGAGTTATGACAAATCTGTCCTTTACCATTATGCCTGTAGAATTATCCCCGGCACCAACGATGATATCCCTGAGTGATCTGTCGTTCATGTCAATTGTCCTTGGCCAGAGAATATTTCTCGGATCGATTCTGAGTTTATTTCCATGGAATATATGATTGTTTATCATAGCTGAAAGGAGATTGTGAGCAGCAGTCACCGCAGGGAAATCTGAAGTGAAAAGAAGGTTGATTCTATCACTTGGTTCGACCTTTGATTTTCCTCCGCCTGTTGCCCCGCCTTTTACACCGAAGCAGGGACCCAGGGATGGCTCCCTTATTGCGATGGCCACATTTTTACCGAGCTTCCCCAGTGCCTGTGCAAGGCCTATGGTAGTTGTAGTTTTTCCCTCGCCTTCCTTTGTTGGATTCATAGCCGTAACCAGAACGAGTTTTCCTTTTGGTAGATCAGCAGATTTCCTGAAAAGGGCAGGTGAAACCTTTGCCATGTACCTCCCATAGGGTTCAAGGTATTCGTCGTTCAGACCAAGTTTGCGACCGATCTTAAATATATCAAGGAGTTCGGAGTTCATGTATGATCCCTCTGATATGGCTGCAAATGGAATAAGTTTTTCCAGATAATATTTCAGAAATCATCTTCCCTCAATCTTCATAATAATGTATACAATCACTGCATCATGGATAACCAGAAGATACATGTTGAAAATCCTGGACAGAGATATATCACCAACTGGATTATCTATTCCGCCATCGATGAACCTGAAATAGACAGGGAAAAATGGCATCTTACAGTAAACGGCCTTGTTAAAAAGCAGATTAGTTATGGTTACAGGGAATTGCAGGAAATGCCCCAGTTAAAGTACACCTGCGACTTTAACTGTGTCACAGCTTGGAGCATCAAAGACGTAAACTGGGAAGGCCCGAGCCTGCGTGATCTGATTATGAGGTCTGAACCATCTGATGATGCTGACTGGGTAATGTTCAAATGCGCTGAAGGCTATTCTACTCCCATACCATTGGAATATGCAATGACCGACGCTGCTGTAATTGCCCTTAAAATTAACGGGAAGGAACTCAATACACATCAGGGATTTCCGGCCAGACCTTTTCTCCCTGAGCTATATGGATGGAAAAGTGCCAAATGGCTCACAGAGGTTGAACTTATTTCTGGTTACAAGGAGGGGTACTGGGAAAAGTACGGGTATCATGAAAGAGGACTCGTTGACAAGAGTGAACGCTATACAGGGAACACATGGAAGCGGGTAAAAAAGAATGTTACTGCCATGTTCAAGACCTGACTACTTTATATTCTGAAGCACATAAATTACCACCTATTTAATGGAGGAAAATTAATAACAGATATAAGCGATCAATCCCCATGACTTGGTATAAGGTCTTGAAAGAAGGGACTATGAAGGACGGAGATCTCTTTAAAGCTACCATAGAAGGTAAGGAAGTCCTGATCATAAATGATGCAGGAAAATATTTTGCCACTTCCTGCTACTGTACCCATGAGGATTATGATCTTTCTGAGGGTTTTATGGATGATCATCAGCTTATTTGCCCGAACCATTTTGCCACATTCAATCCGAAGGATGGGCAGGTTATCAGCCCGCCTGAAGGTGCAGGTGATATATCAGCCCTGAAATCCTATAAGACAAAAGTGGAGAATGGAGAAGTCCTTATAGAACTCCAATAACATAATTTTTCTCATAAATCTATGAGATGGGCTTACTTTTTCCTGAATTTACTTCATGGACTAAAAAAATTTTCGAAAATAGAGTTTAGAAATAAAAACTTAAATAGCATTACTTCATGAAAATTTATGGATTCTGACGAAGCTAAAACACGAGACATCATTTCAAGAGTGAACAGAATTCCTACCTGGTCGCTGCCATACTTTTATCTTGTAATCATTGGAGTGGGATATTTCTTCACATTCTATGATATTTCAGATATTGGACTGGCTATGCCTTCAATAGCCACTCAGTTTAATATAACCACAAGCAGCTTCCTCTATCTTTTCCTTGCACTCTCAGTTGGGCTGATCGGTTATGCAATTGGTTCCTATGTTATAGGTTCTCTGGCGGATATTACCGGAAGGTACCGTTCGATGATACTTACCATGGGCCTCACTGCAATTGGTTCCTTTGGAGATGCACTTTCAGTCAATATAGCCATGCTGACTGTTTTCCGGTTCATTACCGGGATTGGACTGGGAGCTGATCTAAACCTTGTTTCCAGTTATGTCAGTGAATTTGCACCACCAAGGATAAGAGGCCGTATCACAGTTTATACTTTTCTTGTTGGAATACTTGGACAATCGGTCACCCCTTTTGTTGCCCTTCTCCTTATACCTGCTAGCGGATTTGGACCTGGTTGGAGATACCTTTTCCTGATCGGAGCCATTATCGCAGTTATTGCTCTTGCCCTGAGATTTGAGCTTCCTGAATCTCCGAGATGGCTGGTTCTGAGAAAGAAGAATTATGAAAAGGCTGAAAAGGTTCTTAAGAAGATGGAAGAAACTGCAAGGAAAAAAATCGGAGAACTTCCTCCACCCGAGCCATCCGCTGTGGTTTTAGAGAAGGAGAAATTTCCGACCCTTTATCTGTTCAAACGGCCATATTCCATCAGGCTCTCTATCCTGGTGGTAATGTGGTTCTTCTGGTATATAGGTAACTATGCTTTCCTTGGGGATGCTGCTGAACTTATACCGCATTCCAGTGTCTCCTCATCCATAATCTACCTGGCTGTAGGGGCAATCGGATACCCGGTTGGGGCAATAATCATGATTGCACTTTCGGATAAATTTGAGAGGCGTTACGTAATACTTGGCGATACCGCTGTATGGTTCATAGGCATGATGATCTTTTCATTTGGTTCAAAAGCAGATCTCTTTGTTGGATCGTTCCTGGTTTCAATGGCACTTGGAATGTACCTTCAGGTTGCTTACACATTCACAGCAGAGAGCTATCCTACAAGAGCCAGGAGTTCTGGCTTTGCCCTTACCGATGGAATCGGGCACGGAGGAGGTGCCCTCGGGGCAATACTTCTTCCGATTCTGGTAACAACATACAGCTTCGGGTTTGGTTTCAGGTTCATAGCGGTCACCGGTCTTATTGCGGGTTTCATCGCTCTGCTTGGCCCCGCATCATCAAGGAAGAACCTGGAGGATGTCTCCAAGTAATAGACTCCAGGATCCACTGATCCATATGACCCTCAAGGAACCGGCAGGGATTCATTTGCTCTGACATGCTGAAGGGATATCAGTATTAATATACAGGTTCAACGGGGCATGAGAGAAACTGATAATTTCCCTCCCCTCGCCAAATCCTATATATGGTCTTTTGATGAACTGTAACATGAAGATTCTGGTTCTTGCCAAACAGATTCCTGATGTTGACAAGGTAAGTTTCAACAGGGAGACAAAGAGAATAGTCAGAGAAGGAGTCCCTCTTATGATAAACTCCTTTGACAAAAAAGCTGTTGAGGAGGCATTACGCATAAAGGAAAAAACCGGGGCAGAGACCATGGTGGTAAGCATGGGTCCACCGTCCGCTGCAGATATGCTTAATGAGTGCCTGAGGATGGGAATCGATAGGGCTTATTTGCTGACTGACAGGAACTTCGCGGGTTCAGATACACTTGCCACTTCCACAATACTTTCTGCATTCATAAGGAAATTTTCACCTGACCTTGTGCTGGCAGGGAAATATTCACTGGATGGTGAAACCTCCCAGGTTCCTCCCGAAATTGCATCTACCTTGAACTGGTCCTTCAAATCCAGTGTTTCTAAGATAGTGATCTCTTCCGATGGAAAAAGCGCAGAAATTGAGCACGAAGATGAGAATGGGCTGACGGACATGGTCTTCCTTCTACCTGCCATATTCTCAGTGAGTGAAAAGATTAATCGTGCAAGGGCTATAAAACCGGAAATCCCGGATATGAGGAGCCAGATCGTTACTCTGACAGCTTCTGATCTAAGTATAAAGGAATCCGGAACTGATATGAGCCCTACAGTTGTAACAGGGACTACTGGACTGGAAAGTTCCAGAAATTGTGAATTTCTGGAATTCAACAGCGATGTGTTCAGAAAGATAACCGAAATAATCCGGGATGAAAGAGGAGGCAATTCCAATTTAGAGCATATTGCTCTCAAAACTCCAGACGTGGGTTCAGATTCCATTCTCGGCGTCGGCTTTAAAAATAGAGTGATCTCACAGGAAATAGCTGCGAGAATATCTGAACTTGCTTTGGAAAGCGGCCTCAGGGCGTGGATGATTTCCAATCTTGATGTGGATGATTCAGGGGAAACGCCATGCCATGAATACTTTCACGTTCCAACCCATGACACACATGCGTTTTCAAACACCATTCTTGAATTCATCCAGACAAAAAAGCCAAGTTATGTGATTTTCCCATCAACCGTAGCCGGAAGGGAAATTGCGGGCAGAATTGCCGGAAAGCTCAGACTGGGGCTGACTGCAGATTGTGTCGATATACGGCTTGAAAACGGACACCTCGTCCAGTACAAGCCGGCGTTCGGTGGTTCAATCATTGCTTCAATTTACTCGAAAACCACGCCTGAAATGGCAACCGTAAGGCAGGGAATGTTCAAAAAGAGGATCTGTGAGCAGAAACCAAAAGTCACTGAATTGGAACCGGACCTTTCTGTAACTGAAACTATCACTGGAAGCAGACCAGTGTCTTCATCCTTCAGACAGCTCTGGGAATCCAGCGTTGTGATAGGAGTTGGCCGAGGCATGAAAAAAAGATCCCAGGTGGATGACGTTCTCGGTCTTGCAAACCTGATGGACGCAACGGTAGGTGCAACCCGGCCGATTGTTGACATGGGGTTCATTCCCAGACAGCAGCAGATAGGCCTGACCGGAACTTCCATATCACCGTCTGTTTACCTTGCCCTTGGTGTTTCCGGGATGGCGAACCACATAGTCGGCATAAGATATTGCGGAAAGGTCATAGCTGTAAACATCGATCCGAATGCACCTGTTTTCAAATACGCGGATTATGGGGTAATCTGCGACTTCGATGACTTTGTTCATGGCTTTTCTGAATACCTTAAAGCGAAATTGTAATTGTACACGATTTAACAATAGATATTTTTTGTTTTGGATTGAGTGATCCATCCATCAATTCCCTCTATTTTATTTAATAAAACCCCACTGAAATTCAGTATCGAGCCGGAAGCTATATTATTCAGTAGACCAATCTGGAATTGTGGCTTTGAAAGGCTTTACGAGGAATGTTATTATCATTGCATTTTCGGCATTCTTTGCTGATATGGGTTATCAGGTCCTCATGGCGGGCTTCCCTTACTTCCTCGTCTTTCTTCTTGGTGCCCCCGTATATATTTACGGAATTGCTGAGGCACTGAATTTTGGAGTTGGTTCCCTTTTTGCCTACTTCGGCGGAGCTCTCAGTGACAGATACGGTCATAAGAGAATCGCCGTCATTGGAAATGCACTAATACCAATAATGTCATTCACCGGCTTCACCAGAAATGCCGCTTATGCTATTTCGATCAGATCTGCTGGTTGGTGGATGAGGAATTTCAGGACCCCCGCAAGAAGGACCATGTTCGCATACTCTGTTGATTACCAGAACAGGGGAAGAGCCTTTGGGCTTCTTCATGGTCTTGATGTTGCTGGAGGAGTGGTGGCTACAGGAGTCCTTATAACTCTTCTATATCTCGGAGTCCAGATAAGTCTCATATTTCTAATAACAATCATTCCAATCACCGTTTCAACACTGCTTGTTGTCATGGTCAGAAAGGAGGATTTCAATAAAGACGAGAGATCGACGAAATCCATCCGGAAAATGGCAATCGGGCGCAAAACTTTTCTTTCAATACTTGTTGCAACTTCCCTTTTCGGGTTCAGCTATTACAGCATGGGTTACCCAATTATCACAATTATCTCCAGCACCTCTTCACCAATACTGGGCATAGCCAGTTACACTGCCTTCATGGCGGTTTCAGCCATAGCAGGTTTCATTTTCAGCTCTTTTGTTTCGAAGCATGAGCTTGGATTGCTAGGTATGGCCGGTTACCTTATGGCTGCATTGGGATCTCTTGCATTTGTTCTTGTTATTCACTTTAATCTTCCAGCGGTACTTCTATACCTCGGGGTCGGTATAATAGCCTTTGGAACAGGTGCGGTGGAAACATTTGAGCCGACTATCGTTTCGAAGATAAGCTCTTCGGAGGGGATCGGAAAAGCAATGGGTTGGTTGTCCTCAAGCAGAAGTGTTGGAATGTTTACCGGGAACATTATTATGGGTTTTCTTTACTCAGTGAGTTCTGAATATTCCTATCTATATGCTTTTATTGTCGCGTCAGCCTCAAGCCTCCTAGTCATTGCTGGAGGAAGAGGTTTTGACAGAAGTGAGACATCACCTGAGGATAGCTCTGCAGGGTGAACCGTCTGTGTCTATTCTCAGCGGAAGGCATATTAACTCATAATCTCCGGGAGTAACCCCGTTGAGATTCAATCCCTCAACTATCACTGCCCCTGAACTCAATACAGTCCTGTGTACATTCATCCCTGTAGTACCGAACTCCTCGATTGACAGATAGTCTATACCGACAAGATCAATTTTCCTTCCGGCAATTTCCTTTGCCGCCTCCATTGACAGATAGCAGAAATTTTTCTCGAACTGACCTTTATCATAAAGCCCAGAATTCTTTGTTTTGAACAGGATCCTGCTCTGGTGCTTCTTTGGGAGGTCGGATAGCTTAATGGAGTCGCCTTTGACTTCACAGACGGTGCAGGGACCGATGAATTTTTCAAGTTTTATTTTACCTGAGGTCTCTGTCCCCTCAGTTGCATGAAAGGGGGCGTCAAAATGTGTTCCTGTATGTGTTTCAAGAAGAAGTCTGGTTATGTGCACATGGTCTGTTGGATGCGTCTTGTACGGATAAGACTCAAAGCAAAGGTCCCCAGGGTATGTTATGAGATTTCTCTTCAGTTCCAGTGATATGTCAATCATACCGGAACATGTCAGTTTCCCTTAATGGCTTTTGCCACTCTGCGGATATTATGCCCGCAAACAGGACATATCTCAAGGGGTTCATCAAAGTGCTTTCCACATCCCGTACAGGAATATTTCCATAAAACAGTCCTTTGGATTTTTTTCATGCTTATTCCCCTGAAGGGGATATGCAGGAGTGAGCATACATTCTGAATACAGTAATCATTTGAAAGAACAGTTGCTTTGAGTTCCAGTGCCAGGGACACAACCATTATGTCAGTATTGCTCATTTTGGTGAAATCGCCAGATTTCCTGGCGGTGTAACATACTTCTTCAATAGATTCCGCGGAAGGGGTTAGAACATTAATCAGATCCCTTGATAATTCAATCACCCTTGAGAGGGACCCAAGTTTTATTTCTTCCAGTACCTCCGGGGGAACAAAATTATTGGGGGAGATGAGGTCTGCAACCCCGTTCAGAATTGCAGATGTGTCAAGAACAAATTTCTCCTCACTTTCTGTCATCTATCTGCACGTATTTCAGTAATTCCTTTGTACCGCTGTAAAGTGCCTTTGGCCTGAACAACCTGTTGTCCATCACATATTCCAGGGAACGGGCTACCCAGCCAGAAATCCTCCCCACAGCAAAAATTGGTGTGAAGACCTCACGACTGAAACCTATGGAACTGTACAGCATCCCTGAGTAGAAATCAACATTAGGGAATATGCCTTTGTTCCCTAGTTTTGCGATCATTGTTTCCTCAATCTTATTTGCAGTGTGGAACAACTCCTCCTTCCCATTCATGGATGTTACTTCATGGGCATATTCCTTCAGTATCTTGGCCCTAGGGTCATAGACCTTGTATACCCTGTGGCCGAATCCCATGATTTTCTCCTTCCTCTCTATCATGGATCCAATCACTCTTTCAGCATTTTCAGGTGAACCTACTTTCTCTATGAGGGCCAGAGCCCTCTCATTTGCACCGCCGTGTAGCGGTCCTTTCAATGCAGATATGGCCGATGTCACTGCAGAAAACATATCAGATAGGGTGGAGATGGTGAGCATTGATGCGAAGGTTGAGGCATTCATGCCATGGTCTGCGTGCAGTATAAGTGCCGTATCAAGCATTTTGGATTCAACTGGAGTTGGCTTTCTGCCCATGGATTGATAGAAGAAGTAATCCGAATAAGTGAGATCACTGTTTTCTTTAACTAAATCCTGGCCTTTGTATACTCTGTTTATTGCACCCACTATTGTGGGGAGTTTAGCAATAAGCTCCATTCCAAGCTCCTTCTGCTGTTCAACATCAGGCTCAATCGTTCTGTCGTCCAGTGCCCCTATATAAGACACAACCGTTCTGAGCGTGGACATGGGATGCGACTTACGTCCTATTTCCTTTATCAGGCTATATGCGTCCTGGCTAATTCCCCTCAGTCTCTTGAGGGTCCTATCGTAGTCATCATATTCGTTCTTTTTTGGGAGGCGCCCGTTAACCAGAAGGTAAGAAACCTCCTCGTAGTTTGAGTTCTTTGCAAGATCAGCAACATCATATCCCCTGTAGATCAGCCTCCCAGCCTGCCCATCCACGTAACCGATTTTTGTCTCTGCGGCTATGACTCCTTCGAGTCCCCTTGAAAATTCAACATTGTTATTTGCTTCGGGCATAAAATCACCAGTGCCAGGATATCCCGGAGGCACTAATTAACTTTTATAATTCATAGTTCTATTTAATGCAAAGTCAGCTATTGAAACATTTTCTCGCTGGAAATCACTGATTACCAGAAGAGCTAAAAGAAATTTTCATCCTTGGCCGATAAATTATTTCCGGCCCTTGTGTCTGTTTATCGGGCATATATTCCATTAAATATCAGTATATAGCTGATCCATGTTAATGGAAACATCTCATGCACCTTTCCAGCGGAGAACGAGTTATCCGGTATGATGGATGCACTTTGATTAAATAAGGTTCACCAGAAGCCCCACCAGAAATCCCAGAAATACTCCGGAGTAAACCAGGGATCTTATTTTTCTGGTCTGACCCAGAAGAATGCTCCTGAGCATGGGGAGCAATATATATAAAATAGCCCCAATTGCCAGTCCATCGAATACCAGATCAAATGGTACAGAGTTAAAATAAAATCCGACACCACCTCCTAGGATTGTTGGAAATCCTCCAATAAGGAAAAGTAGAAAGAGAGATTTTCCCCTTCCTCTGGAATCTGAGATAAACGGGGCACCTATTGGGAAACCCTCTGTAATGTTCTGAATTATGAACCCTACGAATATGACCAGGGCAACCCCGGTTAAACCTATGGAGTGAGCATCCGCACCAAACACAAGGCCTTCAGTAAGGTTCTGGAGCCCTATTCCAACAGCAATCATCAGAGAGATGTGTAATGGTTTCAGTTCCTTTCCTGATCGGAATTCGAATGCAAACAGCATGAAAAACCCGGCAATCAGGGAGATTGAAAAGATTGCATCGTAGTAAGGCAAAGAACCGTATCCCCCAAGAGTACCGTTATAAAGCATTCCTGAAGCATCTGAGAATACATCCGCAAGCAGGAAGATCAAAATTCCAATTGCAACGGATACAAGCACTTTGGATGTTCTTTCCCCATAGCTGTTCCTTAGAATAAATGGAAGAGCGAGATAGATTGAAAGCCCGATAATTGCTGAAAAGATCAGAACAAGGTAGAACTGCACTCATCATTATTAGGTATACCTAATTAAATGTTTCCCAGAGCCCTGAATGACAAATTAGGATACTATTACTCACCTGAAATAAAACATTACCCCCTAGTGTTTTCTCGAAACAAACACCACCGCAATTACAGCAATGATGCCAAGGGCAATCAGGGCGTATAGCAGTTCCATTTTTCCGCTAAGTGACTGTTCCCTGCTGAAATATACCGTAATACTGACATTATGCCCGTTCACTGTGAAGCTTGAAGGTGCACTTGAAATATATCCCCGAATTTTTTCCATCTGGAATAAATAGGTTCCATTGGCGAATACCAGAACCATGCTGGACTGGTTTGATGTAAAAAGATATAGTCCCTGCTCTACACCCCATGTCGTGTTCTGGGGAAGACCCGCCTCAGTGAAATTGACATAATAGCCATAGGTGAAACTTACGTCAATGGTTAAATTGGAACCGTCTGTTGTCAGGTTTGTAAGGAGGAATGAGGGTACATAGTTTTGGGAGTAGTTTACCTCGAAATCGTAGGAACCACCCAGTGAGATGAACCGTATTGTAGTATTGTTTGAATAGAGAGTCTTTGTTCCATTGTAAACCGACCACCGCTGGTTAGCAGGCAATCCGCTTTCGACAAAGGTGATGGAGAAAGTTCCCAGAGTGAAATTCAGAGGGACTGTAATATTTGAATTGTTGACCGTAAGGCTTGACCGGTTGACCACATAATTCATATCCGAGGCAACGGCGCGATAGTCATAACTTCCAGATGGAAGAACATCGTATGCGTATGAACCTCCTCCGCTGGATACATACTCAGTCTCATAGGATTCCGTGGAATGGTTCAGATATACTGTAAATGAATCCTGGCCACCATTAAGAGGATTCACGGCAGGTATACCAGATCCAATGAACTTCACCGCAAATCCCTGGCTGAATACCACTTTCACAGTAATATTTGAGTTAGATATATTCAGTGAAGCAACCTGGGGCGAGGGGCTCATCATTCCAACAGGCGCAATGTAATAGTTCTGTATTCCGTCAGTTGTATTGACTTCAATGGATGAGGATTTTCCTGAATAAACTATCCCGTTGAATGAGACAGACCATTCCTTTCCTGATGTGAGACCAGTTTCATTGAAATATACATGGTATGTCCGGGTGATAGAATCCTGAGCAAATGCAAATGCGTTTATGCTTCCCATTCCAGCAACTAGGCTATATCCAGTCCGGGCCGAGAATAAGTGATTTCCACCATATATTATGTTGTAGAAAGGAGTCGGATTTGCCAGTTTTGACCTGTTCCCAGCTGTTGTGTACTGATCGTTTCCAAGTCTGTAAATTGTTGGATCCAGGAAACCCAGGTTGTTTTCGCCCTTTGAGTTGAGATACTGGTTGATAGTTGCAACTATGCCGGCCTCTACAGGAGAGGCGACGCTCGTTCCTGCCAGTATGAAAGTACCTGAATATCCGGTGGAGTTCGTCAGGTAAATAAGTGTGTTGTTTGCCACTGCAGCTATGTCAGGAACGCCTCTACCACTACCGTAACTGCTTATTATTGGGTTTGCCTCAGAGTTCAATTGCCAGGATGGTTCAGGATAATAGGCACTTATCCCACTTGCCGTGCCCAGAGGCTGGTTATTGGTATAGGCTGATGATTCATACCATACAGTCTGGTTGGCTATTGCAAGCGAGTTGCTGTTCAGAATCAGTGTTGTTCCGCCCACTGCAGTGACCCCATATGAATCATATGCAAGGCTGGAGGGGAACTGAACATATGTTGAGGGGAACTGGCTGTTTGATGTTATATACTTTGGGCTGTTCTGGTTATCTCCTGAATCACCGCTGCTTGCCAGTACTGTAATTCCCCTTGCCTGGGCTTCCTGAAGGATGCCATTCCATGTTGAGTTGACGTTATCTGATGTTCCGAATGACATTGAAACGACTGACACGTTTCCCAGGCCGGTTTTACTGGTATTGCTTATCACGGCATTCAGTGCATCAGTAATGTATGCCAGATTGCTCGTGGGGCCATATACATTGTATACGGTAGAACCTGGTGCAAGGCTTCCCGCCATCTCCAGATCGAGGGTATTTTCCGTAACAGCCCCTGAAGTATCCTTGCTTGCTGACTGTGAGGGAAGAGGTGCCCCATCAACCGGTACTGCCACAAACTTTGGTTTTGGCTCGTTCGATGGGTATGAGGATGACTGGTTGAAATAGTTACCCAGGTCCGCGGGGTTGTAAGGACCTACATTAACAGTGGATCCAGAGGATCCAGAAGAGGAGTTATAATACCCTGACCAGAGTATAGTTGCGATGCTGACATTCTCATCATAACTTGAGGTGAAAAGGCCTGTTTCGTTGTAAGCAACCTGATAGTCGGAACCATAGCTGTATTGTACTCCTCCTTTGGAAACCGGTGTTGGGAATAGTGAAGAAGTCTGGAAAACACCTGAGAAATTCAGATCTGCCGGTTCAACAAGAACAGGTGCGCTGACAGCCGCCGATGCTGAACTGATCCCCTGAATTCCAGAAATTCCGCTGATAGCCCATTGGGGCATTTCCGGAATCCCGTCCGGACCGAAGACCGACCCGTTATTACTGGATAATATGGTGACATTGAAAGCCTCGGAAAACTGCCTGGATGTTCCCGATAGGGTAATTATAAGCCTGTTTGGAAAAGTCTTTATGTCTGAAATTCCGAATCCCGAGAAGTAGTTTTTCAAATCTGTATAATAGGAGAGGTTGGGGGAGAATTCCCTGTCAAACTGAAGGGCGGTGATGTAATGCCGATACTCCGGGCTATATGGATCTGAGAGGTTATACAGGAGTCCTGAAAGGGCTGCCTGATTTGATGGTTTCAGGGATAAGGTCACAGTCATGTTGTTTGATGCCTGCGTGCCATTTTTTAGACTTATTCCTTCATAAGGGAGAATGGAGAAATCATAAATGTCATTGTTTTTATTTACATTCGTGGAGTTATGAGCACCGGGTGAGGTAAAGACACTGAACCCTGAAACCAGGAACAGAAATACCACAATAAATGTGAACATCACTAAGGCATTTTTCCTCATTATACGCAGTCAGTCAGATTTACTATGAAATACTTATTGTTATTGGTGCATTTTCTTTTATTTCTCATTTAACAGGATATTTTTCAGGACTTTTCCTGAGAGACTCCTGGGAAGTTCCTTCTTCCACACTATCTTTCCATTGCCATCGAGGAAGCTTGAGTTTTCAGAAAGGAAAGTGAGGACCTTTTTGTCTTCCAGTTTTCCATGCCCATCAGGGACACAGTAAAACACTGGATAAATTAAACCACCTGAGTCGCTGGTGAATACCACTGCTATCTCCCTGGTGTGCGGCGGGAGACCACAGCTCTGTTCAAGGAATCTCCCGCTCACATTTCTTCCCCTTAAAATACCCAGGTCTCTGTCGCTTGTGATCCTTATCAGTGCACCAGTTGTATCGTACTGTGCGTGATACCCAAGGTATATGGAATCATCCTTCCAGTTGAGGCTACCCTCTGATATTCTGCACCAGAGAGCACCAGGCTTGCCAGGATCACTGATTATTTCCTTCTCTTCACCCATCAGGAATGTCTCACCGGATATGATGGGTCTGAGGTATTCGGGGGATGAAGGGTCTGAAATATGGGTAATACCGCAGGTTTCAGGAGCTCCGAAATACTCAATCAGCTTGATCCTGGAGCTTGCGGTAAATGATTTTTTCATTTCAGAGGGTGAGAAAAACGAATTTATTATTATCCCCCTGATCCTGTCTCTGTTCTTCAGATGAAACTCTTTTCCTGAACCCAGCATCTCAGGTATGATTGTGAGGAAATTTGCATTGTAAATATCCGCATCCCTCAGGACCCTCTTGAGCGACTTATTCTGAAAACAGGCAACTGTGTATCCTTCAGTCATTGCAGGAATGATGAAAGAGAAAATAAGGCCTTCAGGTGCCGATGGAGGGATCACTGAGACATTTCGGAATTTTACACCCTGGTTTAAAAGTACCTTCCTGCAGTTTCCTGCCTTTCTCATAAGGACTTGATCACCGAATTTCAATATTTCGGGTTCTCCGGTAATGCTGAAGGAGAGAAATCCTGTGACGGAATATTTGATCTCAGGGCCGCTGTGATCATAGGTAACCTTATCAAGAATGATTTCTGTCAGGGTCGAAATTATGTTTTTTGCTCTGGGTGCGTGTCCTCTTTCATTTCTCATGGCCTTCATAAAGGTCAGGAGGTCACCGATCCTGGCTGTGATAACCTTTGAACCATCAGGAGGTTCTATTCTGGAATCTGATCTCATTATGATCCATTTTAAGGGGATCAGATTCGCAACCTGGGCAAACTCATTCTTTCTAAGTTCTCCAAGGATAACAGGAGTTGATCCGGCCTTGATCACACCAAGATAGGAAATAAGGAATTGAGGAGACATAGGGAGACAGATTGCAACATCCATACCACCGGTGCATCCATTTTCCCTCAGAAATTCCGCTAGCTGGGTTGACATCTGGTCAATTGTCCTGTATGAGAAGTGAATGTCATCGAATATTATGCATGGATAGCTGCCTGAATTCTCAGTGGATTTTAAAAATGCCTCCAGAATCGAAGATGGGATTTCTGAGTCCTCACCATGAAAGCTATCCATATTCTCGGCTGAACGTTCATCCGAAATAGAGTTCACCTGCCGCTCCTTGCGTGGTTATCAATATTGGTTGTAATACCTGAACACCTCCGGGATCTTTCTTATCATATCGTGTATGTCATACCATGATGATTTTTCCTGGTAGCATATGTCCGCAGCCTTCTTGTTAACGAAGGAGGCCATGCAGGCTGCAGCAAGCTGACTGCTGGAACGGGGAAGAAGAGATGTCAGAATGCCTGCAAGCAGATCACCAGTTCCTCCCATGGTCATTCTCGGGTTTCCCCCCTCTGTGACCTTATAAATACGGCCATCTGTTATTATGTCCTTTTCGCCTTTCAGGAGAACAAGGGCACCCGTTTTTTCAGAATATTCTATGGCAGCCTCGATCGAAGGTGGTCTGCCGCTTATCATCATGAACTCGCCTGCATGGGGAGTGATACATACTCTCGCCTGGGGAGATGCATCTATTATTCTATCAATCACCCTCAAGCCATCCGCGTCCACGACAATGAATCCTTTGAACCCACTTATTGCCTCCAGTTCATGGTCGAGATTCACAGTGCCACATCCAGATCCAATAAGTATGGAGTCGGATCTTAGTACTTCTTCCTTGCTGAGGATTCCTGAATTCATTGTGATTATCTGCGGATCATATCCAGAGACCACGGGGAGATTCTCACGGGATGTGTAGACCCTTACAAGATCGCATCCTGACTTTATCGCCCCCAGAGCTGAAATGACAGCCGAACCATAATATGTGTGGCCAGCTATTATTGCCACCTTTCCATTCATTCCTTTGTGAGACCCTGTCTCAGGAGTTCGCAGATAGAGGAAATCTCCAGGTCCGCTGTTCCTGAATGCCGCATCCGGGATTCCAATGGAACGGATAAGGATCTCTCCACTGTTCGACTTGTTCATACCCTCCTTTATGTCTGTGAAAGTAACGGTGAGCTCCGGAGATACCGCTACCGGGGAGCCCATTCCTGATGGGATATCTATGGAGACTATGTGGATCTTTGAGGCATTTATCGCATCAATGATATCAGAAACTGGCTTCCGTGGAACTCCTATGATGCCTGATCCAAGCAGTGCATCCACGGCTATTTCATATTTGGAGATATCAGGGGGTTCCGGCCCTACAATATTTCCTCTGAAGTTTCTGAATGCTTTCTTTGCTTCCCTTGTTTTCAATGATGACTCAGGGTAAAGCGGGTAAACGTCTACCGTGTTCTCGGATGCCAGAAATCTGGCTGCAACGAATCCATCCCCACCATTATTGCCGTTTCCGCATAGAACAATAATTTTTTTATTTTTCCCATATCTTTCTGTGATTGCCTCTGCAACTGCCTTACCGGCATTATCCATAAGTTGATAGAGGTCTCCATGAAGATATCTGTAATTCAGGTCCAGCCTTTTTGTTTCCCTGATGTCTAGCATGTTTAGCTATCAGTCCGAACCTACTTAATTACTTTACCAGTGGCTATAAACCATAGATACAGATCAAGTTCCCCAGGCTCCATTCCAACAGAACTGGAATATTCCATGAAGATCTGTTCCTTTTCAAGGTACCTGCGTGGGGGCGTGACCTTAAGGTCAAGGGATGGATCTATGCCATTCATCATTCTCAGGATGTGCTTGTCCAGAATCGCAAGATCGAATACTCCAACGTTTCTAAGGAAGTGCGAAGCCTCTTTATAGCTGATTCCCGGAACATTGTTTATAAGGAATTCTCTGGCTTTTCTTGGATCTTCTGAATTTACAATTTCCGGTAGATATTCAAGAACATGCCTTGCATCAACAATGAACCTCGATCTTACATTGTAAAATCGATACTTGAGATCCTTGAGCCTTTTGCTCAACTGATCTCCGGTGAGGTTAAGGAACCCGTCTATACCGATTCCATTCTGAGTCCTCAGACCCATTTCAGCAGATGTATTTGCAGTTAGTATGCAGAAGCATAGTTCACTGAATAGAACTTCGGAACTGGAGTTTCGGAATTTCCTGAAATCAGCCAACCTGTTTTCCAGTACTTTCAATGCGTCTGAGGATCTTACCTCCATAAGGCTTGAAAAGACCTGGCTACGTGTAAAAAGTTCATGGCCGGATTCAGAATAAGATTCCATCCGGCCTATAGATTATGAAAGATTATTTGAATATTTCATACATTTTTTTGGCTTTCTCCAGTTTTGCGTCTACATCTGACCACTTTACATTCTTCATGAAAGCGTCCAGATATGGAGCTCTCTTCGGGCCGTAATCAACATAGTAAGCGTGTTCATACACGTCCAGGGCCAGAAGAACAACAGAGTTCCACATTGCATTTGAGTTGTGGGCGTCAGCGCCGACATTTCTCAGCTTTCCGGTGTTGAGATCAAATATGAGCAGACTCCAACCCCTGAATGCAACTCCGGTGGCCTTGAAATCCTCAACCCACTTCTCGTAACTTCCGAAATCCTGTTCGACCTGCTTCTTGAAGGAAGCAGAAGGCGAACCATGTTCCTTTGTGAGATTTCCAAAGTATGTCTCATGCAGAAGTGCACCGTCAAAGTTGAAGCTCTCCTCTGACTTGAGTTCCCTGAGATCACTGTAGTTCTGATTTGCGGCTGATCTATCTGCTGAACCAAGTTTGGACCATATTTCATTGAGTTTCTTTACATATCCCTTATAATGGGTTTCAAAATGATATTCTATCTGTTGGTCTGAAATTCCATCCAGTCCCTTAGGCTTGAGTTCATTTTTTTCTTTCCAGTTTTCTGCCATTATTTCACCTCTTCACCATTTCATCAAGATTTAAAAATGTTATTAGATAATACAGAGTAAAACGCATATGTGTTCAGACCGGCCTGAAGTGAATCATGCTGTAATGTAGTCATCTATTTTTCTGTATCCAGAGATTGATACAGCACCTATCCTCAACCTGTTGGACCTTGCATTTGAGAGCCATTGGTCCAGAGGTTCATCATCCTCGCTTCTTGACCTGTATATCTGATTGAAGCATTCAGAGCAGTAAAGCCCACTGTGTATAAGATCCTGACAGATTATACAGTGATGTTTTGCTGCCATATGTGCCATAGCAGGCATATGGTTAAAACACTTTTCATGTATCATTTGTAACTTTCTTCCCTTATTTATAAGGTTCGCAAAAGCCCCAGGAAGATCTATTTAAAGAACTATGAGATCGTTTTTTTAATTTTTACAGAATATTAATCATCCCTGTACATTGTATCTGTGTCCGAACCACCAGTAAAGAATATGGACATCTGGCTGTAGACTTCCTCCAGTCCAGTGAAATCCCGGGCGGAGACAGGTATTGCCTTTGAAATCATCTGGGTCTCATTGAATGATGTCAGCACGGACCTGTAAAAATCCTTGAGCATCTGTGTTTTTTCTTCCATAAGTGCGTCGGCAAGTATATCGGGGTTCTCCTCCCATGCAGCGATACGTTCAAGGTCCTCTGTGGTAACAAGATCAGATTTATTCAGTGCATATATTATGGGCCTGAAGAACCTCGACATTATGGAACCGTAGAGAAGCTTCTGGGATATGTAACCCGATGGAGAAACCGATAAGACAGCATCGGAAATGAACGCCAGCATTCCCTTGTCCCCGCTCAGGCTGTCCACAAGCATGGGTGACCCGGGCCTGTATGAAAACAGTTCAATCTGTCCCGGGGTGTCGAATATGACATAGTAGTCATCAAGTTCTCTGATGTGTTCCTTTATAGGATCTATGTTTTCTATCAGCAGATCTGATGCAACCACCTGTGCACCGTTGGGGCCCAGGTTGTATTCTGACATAATCTGGGACAGTGAGATTGTCTCCCTTATATCAACCTCGGCCTCATATGGTATATATTCTGAACCTGGGTCCAGGTTAACCACAGCCGCATCATATTCATTGGTGATGAGCCATTCTTTCAGTGCACCGCAGAATGTTGACTTTCCTGTTCCCGCTGGGCCTGTCACAAAAAGAGAACCTATCAATTCACCATCTCCATGTAATAATTCAACTCCTCTTCCTTTACGGGTTCAGTTGTGTTAAATGTTCCCTTGATTGTATTCACGAGGTTATCAATCCTGATCTTCAGGTACCATGGAATGTCAAATTCCTCTGAAATTTTCACGGTTTCATTCATGTACTTTATGATGCTGCCCCTGTGTATGGTGAGTGTAAGGCTTTTGTTATTGCACTTCAGGCACCTTCCGGAAAGTGGGACCCTCCGGTATTTTGTATTACACCTTGTGCATCTGAACTCCTGTGAAAAGAATTTTCTGAAATTACCGTACATGTCGGGTAGAAAATGAGAATTAAGGACCCTGGATGCCACATCATCCTCGTCAACCGCCCTGATCATCCTGGCCAGTGACAGCTGCCGCTCGATCTTCTCCTCCATACTGTCTATTGTCTTGTATGAACACGTGGTCACCCCGGCGGATATGCTTGAACACTGTGTGGAGAATCCTGTTCCCATGATGCTTCCCGTGGTTGCATATATGTTTCCCATGGTCTTCATGAGTCCTTCGAGGTCTACAGGTGAGGCCCCGGATGCGGCCTTTTCATAGAATTCCAGCGGATACTCCCATAATGTATCCACATTCATTGCCTCCTTGTCCACCTCTTCTGGATTCAATTGAACAGTCAGGACCAGCGGAGCATCCATCAGGCCGCCTCTTGTGGAAGGCAGGAATTTCTTGGAAAAATTGAGGAACCCATCCATAAGCAACATTATGCTGTCCTCATCCCCGTCGCAGTTTCTTCTCTTTGCGGCATGGAAAAATGGATGTGCATAGCATCCGCTAACATTGCTGAATCCTATGATTCGCCCCACGATCCCTCCGGATGTATGGGGGGCGAGTCCAATGACAAGCTGCCCAACAAGATCCTCAGGGGTCTCACACATGTAAAACGGAGACATTCCGTAATAGGTGACCAGTAGTTCGTCCACGAATCTTGCCACTTTCAGGAGATATTCTGCGGATCGATAGGGGATTATTATGTCCTGCGGAAAAATCTCATTCATTCCTTCTGAACTGTAACCGAGTTCCCCTATTTTTTCTGGATCAACCATCAGTTCATCTGTCTCAAAATGCGTTATAGGAATATCGGACATATCGTACCTGCAGGTTCCGTCCTTGTTTATGGAGATGTCCATCATTGCCCTTAGAATACCCTTTTCTATCGGTTCGGCTGCCTTTGTACTGGACATAAGTTTTTTGACACCTTTTATCTCCAGCCTTTCTGGTATGTTTTTTCCTATTCTTTCCTCACACCTTGATATAAGCGAACCCAGATCAACCTTTATCTTCCGTATGTTCCCGGTGGATTGTGTTGTAAGGCCACATCTGGGACAGAGAGGCTGGGGTGATTCGGTCTGGCATTTAGTGCATGTCCTTACTTCGAGTTCTATTTCGATTGCGCTGTTATTCCCGGACCCGGCACTAATGAGAGATCTCCTGGTTGAACCGTAGCTCTCAACAGGAAAGAGAACATGCACCTTTGGTTTCATCTTCCTGTCTCCCGCCTTCTCAGGCCTGCCTAGCCTGGCTCCCACCCTAGTAGGTGACCTGGGGATAATGTAAAGTCCTGAAATCGATGAAACGTAGGAAACCGGATCCGTCTCTTTTATTGTGGAATCCTGCCTGCTTCTAACTATCATTTTTCCTTCAATTTCCAGACCGAGGCAGGCAAGCAGTGGTGCATATTCCTCCAGGTACAGGGTGTCCCCTTTATGCTGGAAAGGTATTCCAAGCCTTATGATCAGGTCTGACGCCCCTGCAGGTATGGACAGTATCGGATCGGAAAATACAGACCTGCTTATCTGTTCTGAGAGATTGTCTATGTCCTCCGGTGTGAGATCATGCCAGAAATAATCATATCTGGGGTGAAGAGCAACTCCGTATTTTCTCGAAATGGATATTGCTGAGTGCTGGTCCGGGACCTTAGAAATAACTTCCTCCGGGACTCCTGCTTTTCTGGCAAGCAATGACCACCAGTCCCTGTTGAAAGACCCGGGGACCAGTTTGTGGTTGTTTTCAAGAAAGTCCCCATATGCTATGAGAATCTCCCCCATATCGGTAATTTTTTTGACCCTACCGGTAAGAGATCGGGCAAGTTCCTCGGTATCCACCCTTACATGGGACCCGTCATCTAATATTACCATTGGCCCGTCGATCCCGTCGCATGGCGTGACAGCTGCTGCCTTACCGGGCAATTCTACTTTAATCTGGGCCCCGGTAGCTATGAATTCATCAGCTATTACCATAGTTGCGGGGTGGATTCCCGCTGCCGCAAGTCCTGTAAGCCTCGATCTACCATACCTGAGCCTGAAACCGCCAGGCCGATTGGGATGTCCGAATACCGGCCGGCCTGCCACAAGATCATTCAGGAATTTCTCAGATTTATCGACCTTGCTCGCTTCTGATTTCTCAGCCCCCCCGCTTCCGGAGAGGAAATTCCATTCGGATATTCCTAGTTTGGATGTGTGCTTGAGGATCTTCTTCGATTTCTGTAAGAGTCCTTCGCAGAGAACAAGGCACATTCCCCCCCTTATTCTGTTGGTTGATACTCTTTCCATATCACGATGACCGGATACCTCTTCCTCCTCGCTTCCTTCCCCGTCAATACACACCGGAAGGTTACGGACAACCATTCTGATCTCATCCGGTGATGGAAGGTACTGGAGGTGCTTGAGTCTGTTGTAGCTCTGGATTTCTTCAATATATCGTTCAATTTCATCGTCTGTGGCTATGTATGAACCAATCCCCAGGTCTCTCCTCACAATGTCTGAAATCAATACGCTCAGGGCCTGGGCTGTTCCTCCTGCCCCCCTTATTGGCCCGGAGTAAGCGATTGAGACATAATCTGAGCCGTCCCTGTTATTCCCAATATCGACACTGGCTATTCCCTCAAGAGGAGCTACAAGTATCCCTTCCGTCAGAATGGCAAGTCCAACACGAACCGCCTTCTCAACTGCAATCTTTTTACCCTGGGATATATACATTCCGGCAACTTTCCTGGATATCTCTATGGATATCTCCTCTCTACTCATTTTTTGGGAGAGATCACGAATGTCAGAGGCTATGCCCCTGATCCCGATCAGCTCTTCAATTCTGTCTGCCATATCTGAGGCTAGCGGCATCTCTACGTGGTCTGTCACATCCCTTCCCAGTGATCTGGCATCTGAAGCTATGCCATACGCTTCTCTTACCTGCGTCCATAGAATTTTCCGGTATTGCTCCAGAGACATCTTGATTTCCATATGGTGAACCTGTCTACCTCACCGGTTCCTCAAGGACTCTTTCCTTATGGTGCAGGGCTGACTTCACGAGAAATTCATGTGTTCTTGATGGCCTCAGTGGACGGGATAGAAATTCGCTGTGATACTGAACGGCAATCATCCCGGGGCTCGACTGTATTTCCGCAATCTCCATTCTCACCCTGTCCTCGTCTGTTCCAGAGAAGATTAGTCCGGATTTTTCAAACCTGTCTATGTATTCAGGGTTGACCTCATACCTGTGTCTGTGCCTTTCAAATATCTCACTGCTCCCATATATAGAGGAGGCCCTGGTTCCATCACGCAGTAATACCCTCTTTGAACCAAGCCTCATAGTCCCACCCTTTTCCGTTACTCCATACTGTTCCGGAAGAAGGTCCACAACAGGATATGGCGTATTAGGATCAAATTCAGTGCTGCTGGCATTCTTCAGACCGAGGACATTTCTGGCATACTCTACTACAGCTACCTGAAATCCAAGGCAAATCCCCAGATATGGGATGGAATTCTCCCTTGCATATCTTGCCGCCTGGATCTTCCCTTCGAAACCTCTGTAACCGAAACCTCCTGGGACTATTATTCCGTCAACATCCTCAAGCAGGGTCTGGTTCTGGATCAGTGAATCTGAGTTTATCCACTTGATTTCAACCTCAATGCCAGTATTTCCGGTCACGTGTGAAAATGCCTCTTTATGGCTTATGTATGCATCCTGTAGTTCCACGTATTTTCCGACCAGGGCTATTTTTACAATATGCCGGGGATGCAGGAGATTCTCCTTGTATTCAACCCACTGATCTCTGAATTCACCGGTCTTAAGCCCCAGTTTGGAGATTATGAATGTATCTATTTTCTGCTGCCTCAGGAGGTCCGGCACAAGATAGACATTGGGAACATCGGTCACACTCACTATTCCTTCCTCCGGTACGTCAGTAAAGAGAGATATCCGCTTCACTGAATCAAGGGAGAGCTTCTTCTTTGACCTGCAGAATATTACATCAGGCTGTATTCCTATCTCCCTAAGAGCCTTAACACTGTGCTGCGTGGGTTTAGTCTTCTGCTCAAGGCTCATCCCAATCTCCGGAACCAGAGTCACATGGCAGAAAACCATGCTTTCAGTGTCTTTCTCCTTGTTAAGTTCTCTCAGAGCTTCCAGGAAAGGCATGCTCTCTATGTCACCAACGGTTCCGCCAACCTCTATCATTACGACATCCGTACTGGAATTCTGGGAGATCTGCCTTATTCTTCTCTTGATTTCATTTGTTATGTGCGGTATTATCTGCACTGTGCTTCCAAGATACTCACCCTTTCTCTCTCTTTCAATTACTTCCCTGTAGATTTTCCCTGTTGTTATATTGTTCTGGCCTGAAAGTTTTGTATCAAGGAATCTTTCGTAATTTCCAAGGTCGAGGTCAACTTCGCTTCCATCGTCAAGAACGAAGACTTCCCCATGCTGATAGGGATTCATGGTCCCCGCATCATAATTGAGGTACGGGTCAATTTTCATGGAAGTTACCTTAACATTGTGTGATTTTAGAAGATAAGAAAGGCTCGATGTCAGAGTTCCCTTGCCAAGCCCTGAAATAACACCTCCGGTTATTACAACATATCGCATTATAAGAAAGAGAGAGTCGGTATAAGAAATTTTCTAAGAGAGATATGATGTACCGGTAAAATAGCATAATTTCCATTTACATGAAACAATCGGGGATTTTAGTGGAACTAGGATTCTTCGCATTTATACTCAGACAAAAATTATATCTTTGCCCCCGGTGTCTGTTAGATTTCTGCTTGGATTTAGAACTTTAATGAATTTTTTCTCACGGGCAAAAGGCTATTTTTAGGAAATGACTTTCTCTCTGCAGAGTCGGAAATGAGAGATGCAGGCCGGAAAAATGAAAGAATATTCCCTGAAGTTCTCTTTTATGAGCTTAACCAGGATGACCCGAGGAAGAATACTATGAAGAAACTGAAGAGATTCGGGCTTGCTGAACAGGCCACCCCCGGTAGAATACGAAGAACAATTGTCCTGACACCTTTTTCAGACACATTCCTGCTGAATTCACTTCATGACACCTCCCTGAAATACGGTATCTCTGTCCTAGACGGTTCCTGGAATAGAAGCGACACGTTTTCTGATTTCAGTGCGAGACTGTTGGTAAAACTTCCCACCCTTGTGGCTGCGAACCCCGTAAATTTTGGAAAGAGAAATTTTCTTTCTTCAGTAGAGGCTGTTTCCGCCGCCCTTTACATTTTGGGCTTCGAAGATAGATCAGAATATTTGCTTTCAAAGTTCAACTGGGGGCTACAGTTTATAGAAATAAACAGTGAACCACTGAAAGAGTATTCTCTCTGCAGTACCCAGGAAGATGTTATTCTTGCAGAATCCATGTTTTTCTGATGCAATCAGAATTTTTTCCAGGAACCGTTTTCGATCCTGCACTTTCCTGTCACATACTGAGAGAGTATCCTGTCAATCTTGTCCCTGAATCTGTCGGGGATAAAGGAAAGAGGGGCTTTCTCTTCTGGAAAAACATGAAGCATGTCCACATGTGATCCAACTGGATTTCTTTTTTTGAATACCCTCTCCTTCAATAGGTCCAGTTCATCACGATCCAATCTGAGGTGGCCACCTGCAATGTTCTTTTCCAGACCCATGATGTGATCATCCCGGTATCCTATTATTCTGGGGTCACCACGAGCGGCAATGATAAAAAGCATTATACCAAGGCATTTTGAACATGTACCGCATGGTATGATCTGATCCACAATTTTCCTGCAGGAATGGCAGGATCGCTGCAGGCTGAAAAGATGGGGATATCTTCTCATAAGAATCTTCTCCTCTACTGAACCATTTATGGCGTAGACTGCTGACCAGACCGTGATATTCAGCCCCTTTTCCATGAAATATCTGGTAATTCTAGAATTGAATGTGTTTGATTGATCGTATACACCATAGAAGTGCTTCATACCGTGAAAATCTGACATTTCAAGCGGATCATCGAATTCATCTCCCATGATGAGGTTGCCCAGCCTTTCCTTAATCGCTATAGGGAGCAGGGCGAATATGTAAACTGGAAATATAAAAGCCTGAACTGGATAGGAGTCAGCCTTTTTTTCAACCACGTCCATGTCTATGCAGGGCAGGAGTCTGAGGCCGAATCTGTAAAACCTGTCTGTGTTTGACCAAACCTTCTCAGCCTTTTTCCCGGAGGAAATCATATGGTCATAGGCTGTTTTGGCAGGAAGCCAGTGTGCGCCCGACTCATTGTAAAAGATGTGATATGTATCTGTACCTATCTCGGAAAAAATTCCTGATGAAAGTAGGCTCTCCTTGCCTCCGGATGACAGGATACCAACTCCGTCAGGGTTGGTCTCTGTTTTTCTCTTTTCCTCCATGGAAACTGGAAAAGAGATTTTTGTGATTCCGTATGAGTTTTCCGGCGTTATATCAGAGGAATCAGGGATATACTCCGGATTGAAGAACTCATACCTGCGCCTGCAGATCTGATTGATAAATACCTCCCTGTTGTTCACCTTTGTCCATTCCTCAATGACAACCCGATCAGCTGGCGAAACAGGGTAATTAAGTATTATTTCCTTTGAAAAATATGCAAAGTTGATGACCGGCATGGTGATGATCAACCCGGCAATGTTCTCATCCACGCTTATATTCTCCGAATAGGTGAATATCATTTCAAATGAGTGCCTCTGTTCGCCAATAACAAATTCCACAATACCCTTGATTCTCTGTTTTTCTATTGAAGAAACCCTTACATTAATGCAGGAAAAACATGCCATTCTTTCCGCGTAAGGGGGGGTGGTCATTGGACGAGTTCCTTCCTTATGCTCTCCAACGAGTCTGAAACATTTCTAGCCAGTGGATCAAAGACTGGGACCCCATATCTGGATTCGAGCTCCTGTATCTGATCTCTGATCTCGTCGGCATTCATATTCTCAGTGTTGAGAGATATTGCGATCACTGGGGAGCCTGAGAGAAGCTCCAGGACCTTTATGTATTTCTCAACAGGAGGAATTTCAAACTCCTCAAACCCATCGAAGTACTTTCTCTTCGGTGCATGCTGCAAAATGATAGCGTTAGGCCTGCAGGCCCCTATGATCTCAAAGCTGCCCGGATATGCTGGATGCAACACGGAACCCTGCCCCTCTATGAACAGGAAATCCGGCCTGCCATCCTCCCATGCCTGGATTGTATTCCACTCAAGGTTTCCAGGGATGAAGTCGTTTATCATAGAATCAACAACCACCGTATGCTCAATACCCTGCATCCATGCAGTCTGTCCAGTTCCGACCATTGAAGATTTTTCTCCGGAGGAGTTCATTGCATTGTTCAGGATTACTGCAGTTGTTCTCTTCCCTATGGCGCTATCCGTTCCAAGAACAGCGATTTTGGATGCACTAACTTCTCTGATCCTCCCAGTAAAAGGTTGCTTCATTTCTCTGAACATTTTCCTGACATCGGTGATTCTGGAGTTATACATTCTGGCAAGGGCAGCAAATTCAGGGTCATCACTCAGGAATTCATGCAGACCGCTTACAACGTTCATTCCGTTCTCAATGGCTTTCTTAACTGTTGATCTGTATTCCGGAGGGAGGAATCCGCCATCGGTAGCTATACCTATTACAAGGGTATCTACTGATGCGCCTTTGATTTCATCAATTTCGCCAAGGACAGGGATTCCTTTACGCTTTCCCTCTACCACCATTCCTGCATCCATTCCAGCCTTGCTTGAATCAATGACCGCCCTTACATTATACCTTCTCGTATATCTGACCAGTCCATTTGCGGTTTTTCCATATGTGCTTCCCAGCACACCCTCCGCAAGTACTATTGCGTTATCCATTTTCTTGACCTTCCTGTGATTACAACAACAATATCACTTTCTGTATCGGCTGATCTGGGTACTACCCAGTCCGCTGCTGCAAGTGCAGATGCGGATGCCGGCAGAACTGACAGCATCTCTGTTGTTTCCAGCATTTTGGCGTATCTTACCATCTCAGAGTCTGAAACATAGGTGGCAGAACCATTTGATTCATATATAGAGTCCAGCGCCATCTGTCCGTCATACGACCTGAATGCCACCAGAGGCTCTGAAACAGCCGTTTCCGAAATGTCAACTGGTTCCAGTTCCATGACAGTCCGCCTTCCAGTCCTCCATGACTCCACAACAGGATTTCCATTGGGAGTGCTTGATCCTATGAATCTTGGAATCCTCTTGATAATGCCTCTCCGCTTCATTGCCTTGAACCCGCTGTAAATGCCTGCCAGTGTGGTGCCATTCCCCACAGGTACGGCAACGTAGGCAGGACTGTGCCCCAGCTGGGATACTATCTCGTATGCAATTGATCCATATCCCTTGAAATCGATCTCGGCATTCTTTGAACCTGGGCTGGAATCATACCAGCATTCATCCTTTGACCTGTCTCTCATAAGCTCAACCAGTTCCTCGTATCTCGACCTCATGGTAAGTATCTGTGACCCGTTGGAAACCATTTCAGTATTCCTTTCTCCAGAATACTGCTCCGGAACTGCGATTACAGAATTGAGACCATACACATTGGCATAATGGGAGATAGACGCCCCATAGTTACCACATGTAGCCAGCGAGATCGTTTCAAACCCTTCATTCTTTGCCCTTATTACATGCTGTTTTGAAATACGGTCCTTCTGGGTTCCGGTAACTCCGGCCCCTTCGAACTTAATATAAATTTTCTTCAGATTGACAGCACTTTCAAGACGCCTTGCTCTAAAAAACGGTGTCTTACCGGGCGGATCTTCGTCCCCATCCATTTCTTCCATTTATTTCACTCAGGACTCAGCCTGATTGAGGGATGTTAGTGAATTCAAGTATTTAAATATTTATACATACAAATCTAAAATTTCATTTCTTGGAGACTCTGAGGAATACAATGTCCGCCACCATAGGGATGTAAAAATAAATATTATAATATATATAAATAACTATACTATATTCATGATTGGCTTATATAATGATTTTCTCAAGAGATCTCTCATCACATATGTGACTGATGATATCTTTCTGCCTTGATTTCACACCCTTTCTGTCAATCAGAAAGCCTGAGCATTTTGGTGTTTTCTCAACTGCCTGCAGTATCATGGATTCAGTGATTTCGGCAAGACTGTGCTTTGAGATCATGTGACCAACGTTCACAGAGTTTTCCAGCACATACTGTGTAATCTTGGTCATGTAATGTCCACCGCCAACACCAACAAAATTCCTTTCATTCCTCGCAGTTGAGCAGAAGACCGTATCCCTGCAGACCTCCAGGATCTCACTGTCGTTCCATTCCCGTTCAGTAGTTCCAATCTCGAAATAGAAGTTAGGTCTATCAATTAGAGGACCGTGATGTGTGGATTCAAATGTGACCTCAACAGACGGGTTAGTAAAGTTTTCCCTGACATAACGGAGGTAGGAGGTCATCATGGCTGGATTGGACTTGGTCAGTGTTTGAGGCTCCCCGCCGAGATCCGCCCGTCCATAGTTTCCAGTAGGGTGCACAGTGATGGACCTTATCCCGGCTGCAGACGAGTGTCTGGAGAGAAAAACCACATCCTGAATTCTATTTCCAGATCTCTTTTCCACATCATCAACTCCGTTCCAGTAAAGATGCCTCTGATCAATCAGAGCAAGCAGGCATTCCTTATATCTGTATATCCCATCAGATTCCGGCTGAAACCTGCCATCCAGGATTATTGCATTTCCCATGGAAACACTGGCCGGATCATCCATAGAGGCCACAAAAAGGTGCATTACTGGGTAAAGTGTTATGAGGTAAAATGATTATCCTTAAACAGCCATCTCAACAAATCTGTGGTACAGATTGTCAGCATCTTCGTGAATCTTTTCCTGCCAATTTATGAATTTCAGTAATGGCGAGTCAGGTTGATCGCCGGCAAGTTTCCTGCTCTCTTCCATGAGGGTCTCCTCCACCTTGCAGATATGAAGAAGCACCCCCTGAAGGCTATTTGCATCAATCTTTTGATTTTCAATGAGGTGTCTGGTGGCCTCCATGTGACTGGAGCCCTTGGAACTGAGACTGATTGAATCGTTGTCCACGTCGATTCTGTTGAGTATCTCCTCATGTTCCTTTATAAAAGCATCCAGAAAATATACTATATTCTGAAGGGAGGAACTCTTCTTGAGGAATTGATAGTCACTCAGGGCCTTTTTCTGGAGCCCTGTGAATATTGAGATTTCCTTTTCCGAGTTCATGAATTCCTATGTTAAAACTAGCTAATAAATGTGACTCATTTCCCCAGGTACAATTTATATGCTCTTTGTTTAAAGGAGACTATGTTTGACTTCAGCCATAATACTCCACAAAGATATTGTGTTTAGAGCGATTTAAAAGATCACACAACTCTATTTCATTTGGCATTTTCAATGACAATGCCATCTAAAAATATCATATATAGCCTAAAAGGATTAAGGGACATTATGGAATTAAATCTCAAGGAGATTGAGGGGTCTGCAAAAAAAATGTGGTCTGACAGCTATATTTTCAATGTGGACCTGAATAGCGGAAAACGTGAAGATTTCTTTCTCATTGACACTCCACCTCCGACAATATCAGGCAAAATGCATATAGGGCACGCATTTTCATATCCCCATCAGGATTTTATAGCAAGATACAAGAGAATGAGGGGATTCAAGGTTTTCTATCCCTGGGGATTTGACGACAATGGGTTGCCTACTGAAAGGTACACAGAGAAAACCTTAGGAATAAAGGGTGAAAAAACGCCTCTGTCTGAGTTCATAAGGTTATGCAAGCAGGAGTCAGAAAAAGCAGCAGCTGAGCTCATGGAGGATTGGCGTGATCTTGGTCTTAGTGCAGATTTCGAACATTCTTACCGCACGTTCTCAACCAGATCCACAAGGATTTCACAGAAAATGTTTCTGAGAATGCTGAATAACGGAGATGTTTACAGAATCGAGGCGCCATCCATAAGATGCCCGACATGTAATACCGCAATATCTCAGATAGAACTGAAGGATCAGACTGTTTCAACTGATTTTGTATACATAGAGTTTGATATTGAGAATGGCAGGATACCGATCGCAACGACTCGCCCGGAAATGCTGGCTGCCTGTGTTGCATTAATGGTAAACCCCGCAGACGCCAGATACTCGGCAATGATTGGTGGATATGCCGTTGTTCCAGTCTACGGCACAAGGGTCAAGATTCTGGCGGATGAATATGTAGATATGAACAAAGGCACGGGAGCCGAAATGCTATGCACATTCGGTGATCAGAATGACCTAACCCTGTGGAGGAAACATAACCCCGGTACAAGGATTGTGATGGATAGCCATGGGATAATGAAGGAAACTGCAGGACCACTTGCAGGAATGAGAATAAATGATGCTAGGAAACAGATAGTGGGGATACTTGGCAATGAGGGAAGGATTCTCAAGATAGAAAGAATAAAACATACAATCAATACACACGAGAGATGTGGAACCCCTATAGAGATCGGAATCAGCAAACAGTGGTTTGTAAGGTATCTTCACCTAAAGAAAGAACTTACAGATTTTGCAGGCAGCATCAACTGGTTGCCTGATTACATGAAAACAAGGCTTGACAACTGGATATCAGGCCTCAGGTGGGACTGGTGCATATCCAGGCAGAGGTTTATAGGAGTACCATTTCCTGTGTGGCACTGTAGCAAATGCGGAAATATGCTGACTCCTGACGAGAATAAACTCCCGGTAGACCCAAGAACAGATTCACCACCAGAGAAATGCAATAAATGCGGGTCTGTTGATATATACCCCGATACAGATGTAATGGATACATGGGCAACTTCCTCACTCTCCACCAGGCTGGCCCTGCCTGAGGGTGTGAATGAAGATAAGTTTCTTGAATATGATTCAAGGTTCCAGGGTCATGACATAATAAGTGCCTGGGCTTTTTCCACCATAGTAAGATCCTATCTTCACGACAGAAAAATCCCCTGGAAGAACATCATAGTGAGTGGAAATGTATATGATCCGCTTGGCCAGAAGATGAGCAAAAGCAAGGGGAACGTAATATCCTCTGGCTCCCTGATAGACCAGTATGGTGCAGACTCTGTTAGATACTGGGCCGCAACGACACTGCCTGGAGAGGATATTAAGGCCAGAGAGCAGGATTTTGTAAGGGGCAGGAGAACTGTCGTCAAGATTTACAACGCTTCAAGGCTGGTGTCTATGCTGTCTGAGAATCATCAGATTGATGTTGGGGGATTTTCCCCTAAACTCCCTGTGAATAGATGGATGGCATCAAAATTTGATTCCACCATAATCAGGTCCACGGAGTATTTTGAGAATTACCAGGTGTCCAGAGCCAGACAGGACATTGATAATCTTTTCTGGAACGATTTCTGTGACAACTACCTGGAGATCTGCAAAGGTCTGATTGGTTCGGACTATGTGGATGCTTCCACAAAGAGGGAGCTTGCCAGTGGACTTAACTATTTTATGCTTGAAATTCTCAAGCTCTACGCACCTATTCTCCCCTTCATAACTGAGCATGTTTATCAGCAACTTGCAGTCCAGAAAACAAAGAGCATTCATCTTGAGCGCTGGCCCGAACCTTTGGGAATTGCCGATGACCAGGATTTCCTTTCAGCCATATCTGCGATTGCATCTGTTAGAAATCAGAAGACGGCAAGCCACCTTTCAATGGGGAGTGAGCTTGAAACTTGTAAAATAAGGGGGAATCCGGAGAAACTAGGCAAACACCTGGAACTTATAAGAACAGTAATGAAAGTCAGAAACCTTGAAATTGTTCCAGACGAGGATGATAAACCCTAGGTGCTGTAAGTGTTACAGCAAAATATTAATGTTTAATTCATTATGCCACAGCTAGATGTTACGCCCTAGGAAAAAATTGGTACTGCAGATAGCAATCATATTGATTATCCTATCAGTTGTACTTTTTGTGTACTCAGCTTCAGAAATTCACTCTTCTGTTTCCTCCTCATCTGCATCCCTTGGAGCTTCAAACCAATTCACCATAACCAGAAATGCTTCGGCGGGTTATTATCTGGAGTATTCGATCACTGCCACGCCTTCAAACCACGACATATTTGTTTATCTGGTTTCCCCTGCCGGAGCCCATTCTCAAGGGAAGCATTTCATTAACTTAAACGGCGGATCCTCCGTTATTATAGCAAACTCTTCGGGAACGTGGACACTTGTTGTTGTGAATGCAGGGAACAGCTCTGCAACTGTCAGTGCATCATTTGGAACAATCAACCAGAATGTTATCTATACCACAATCATCGGATTCATTTCCATAATATCGGGAGCGGCCCTGATCTTCATTTATATATATTCAAGATCAATGCAAAAAAAGAGAGAGAGGCTGAGGAACTTCTCCGAATAAAAAATCAGCCTAAAGAGTGGATAGGTACCTGTCAACTTCCCATCTTGTCACGTACGATCGGAAGCTATCCCATTCCCTTTGCTTTACCGTTATGAAATTATCAAAGATGTGCTCACCCAGTATCTCCTTCATCAACTTGCTGTTCTTGAAGTGGTGAAGGGCTTCGCCAAGGCTTTCAGGTAGAGAATCTATCCCCATCTTCACCCTTTCCTGGTGGCTCATATGGAAAATGTCCCTTTCAACAGGATCGGGAGGATTAAGTTTTCTCTTGATCCCATCAAGACCCATGCCAAGTATCACAGCAAACTGAAGGTATGGGTTTCCAGCTGAGTCAGGGCATCTCAACTCCATTCTCTTCCGCATTCCTGAACCGGCGGGAACCCTTACCAGTGCAGAACGGTTTTTGTTTGCCCAGGAAATGTATACCGGAGCTTCGTATCCTGGAATCAGCCTCTTATAGGAATTCACCCATGAAGCCAGCACTGCTGCAGACTGATTGACATTGGAGAGTATTCCACCCAGATAGTTCATACCTAGTTTACTGAGGCCGTATTTTTCATTTTCATCGTAGAACAGATTCTCCTTCTCACCTGTTGACATAATGCTCTGATGGACATGCATACCTGATCCGTTCACGCCGTTGATCGGTTTGGGCATAAATGTTGCGTATAACCCATATTTCTGGGCAAGATTTTTAATAATACTCTTCAGCATTGCTACTCTGTCAGCCATTACCAGAGCCTGTCCATACCTGAGATCGATCTCCTGCTGCCCCGGTGCTACCTCATGATGCCCTGCTTCAGGGAAATAACCCAGTTCATACATCTGATAGAGAATCTCCTGACGGATCTCATTAGGGGTGTCAGTGGGTGTATTATCGAAGTACCCTCCTGTATCTGCCGGAATGTTAGTGGGATTTCCTTCCGAATCTCTCTTAAAGAGGAAAAACTCAAACTCCGGTCCAACATAGAAATCCATATTTTTCTTTTTCAGCTCCTCAAGGACTCTCTGAAGTGCGTACCTTGGATCCCCCGGGAACCTCTCCCCGTCTGGGGTATAAACGTCACATATGAATCTCGCCGTTTTTCGCCCGGAATTTGCCGGAAGAATGGTATATGTTGAAAGATCCGGATGCGCCCTCATATCTGATTCCTCGATCTGTGCATATCCGGCCACAGAGCTCCCATCGAAAACAACACCTTCGTTTATTGCACTATCAAACCTGTTCCTGGGTATTGTGAGAGTCTTGACCCTACCAACAATATCCATGAACTGCATCTGTAAAAAATCAATGTCGTCTTTCTTCAGTTTTTCGACCATTATAGAGAGTTTATCCTCCATGCTTAACGCCATAATGCGTGTGTTTAAATATCTTAGGTAGTGAACCCACCAATATTGTTTTCTAATGAAATTCTAAATCCGACTATTTGATGGATTTCCTTCATGTCATCCATATTATGTTTAAAACCCCAGTTTTAGAGGTGGGGTCCTGCTAGATGAATTTAACCCATTAATTCCAACATATTCGGATGCTTTGAAGTATTCACATAGAATCTTATGCAACCTGGAAATTAGCCAATATCAATTATATCCTTGGTCTTTGATGAAGCATTTGCGATCGATAAGATATTTGTAAAGAACAGAACGAATAGATGGAAATTGAGTTATGCCAGCCCTGCAGAGTTTATTCTCCTAGTCTTTATTTACAATGTGTCCTTAATAAGAATTGGTAAAGTTGGCCCCAGACAAGCACTATCCATTGAGTATAATTTATGATAAACAGGTGTTGCCTGTCTACACCCTTGCATTCGTGGTTTTGTTATGGGTCCTCACTCTATACTTTCCATACCCATTTATTCAACTTGGTTTTTCACTATCAATAGGTTTTACGATAGTGCTGGGTTTATGGTATACTGTTTACAGGGTTCTCAGCTGATGAAATAATTTTCCTAATTCCTTTTCTTTCGTCATGCACTGCAGAAAGTGGGTAAAACTTTAAAAGCATACAACCTAGCTATTCTGTCACCGCTATGCCTAATGCAGGGTTGGTGGGTGATACTTCAAATGATACCGTTAATGATATGTAAATAATGTCAGACAAATCTTAAACCTTTGAAGAAGTACATAGTTTGAGGTCAATAAGATGTTTGGAAAACTTAAACTGAAAGTAGATGAGATTGACATACAGAAGATAAAGGTAAAGACTGGTGTCTCCCTGGGCTCTTTCTGCGTGGATTAATCTTCTTAAATATCACTTAGGTACTGTTCAAAAATTTTATCAGCACCTATATTCTTAGCTTTCTCTTTCAATTCTAACAGCTTTAAATTAATATCCTTCTGCGAATATTCATATTCTTTCATTGTTTTTAAACGGTGAAAATATGTTACCGCTATGAACGTCAGGCTCTTTTTTGAGCTGAAATACTGTTCCGCTTTTTTCATATTGGTTTCTGCCTCTCTTTCGTTGTGAGTGGCGATGTAGTAGTTCATGTATAACATGTAACAGTTTGCCATCCCGTTAGTGTCCAGGTTTTTTCTAAAGTATTCAAATGCCTCTTCAATATAGTGAAATGCATCCCCTGGCCTCTTTGTTGAAATATATATTGTAGCGATTGCCAGTCCGGAAAGGTGTCTAACCCTTTCATTGCCGGTTTTCACAGACAGCGAATATGCTTCCGATGATGCTTCAATAGCGAGATCATGGTTACCAATATTGATAAGAGTCGAAGCTTCATTCTGATAACAGTACTGCAAATGATTAAGATCTCCGCAGGATTCATAGTAGGATATTGCCTCGTGATTTAGCTTGAAGAAATTCTGAAAGTCCCCTTTAAGAGCGTAGGCGTATGCCTCATTCATTCTTACCTGGTTTAGACCTGAATCATCATTTATCTCCCTGTATAGAAGGTAGCATTTCTCGAAAATACCCATTGCCTCATCGACCTTTCCCTTGTATCCATAATAGGAGGCTAAACCCAGATAGGACCTCGCAACATTCCTGGTGTCATTTACTTTCTCTGAGTTAAGTATGGCTTTCTCGAAGTGCGCTTTGACGAATTCCAGTTCCATCTTGTAGAGGTTTACTGAACCGTAGTAGTAGTGACCTATCCCGTTGATCCTGTAATCCTGCGTTTTTGAGCCTATTGTAATAAGCATCGACGAGAAATCAACAACTCTTGTATGGTTACCCAGCTTTAGAAAGTGCTCAGCCAGCTGTTCGATCTGGTTTACAGGAAGGTGCCCCGAGGTGGCTGCGTCCCTGAGGTAACTTCTTACTACCTCGAGGAACCATCTATTTTTCTCTACGTACTGTTCTGAAAGACCTGATTCAAATATCTCCAAACCCAGATTTGTTGGCTTTACGGAAATTTTGTCAAATTCCTCAAAGTTGATTGTCACCCAACCGAGGTCCTTCATGAACTGCATTATCTGTAGTGATTTCTCACCACCATAAACGTTAAAATCCTCCTCCTCAAGTTTTCTGTACTCATCCTCAGGAAGAAGGTGCCTGGCAAGTACTTTGGTGCCTGGAGGTGCAGTTATATACATTAGAGTGTACAATATTTCCTACTGAGTTAAAAATACTTTTCCTTGTGTGTATGTGTTGTTACGAAATAAAAGGTGGAGTGAGGAACTTATCAGCTGATAAGTCTTTTAAGGACAAATTGAAGTATTCCCCCAGCTTTCATGTATTCAAGTTCCACAGGTGTGTCAACTCGTATTCTGAGATTTGCACTTGAGGTTTTTCCGTCCTTCTTTCTGGAAAATGAAAGTTCCGCAAACTTTCCTGGACCAATCCCCTCGGGATACTTCAGGTCAATGGGTTTTGTGTAATCAATATCCAGTTTCTCGACGTTTTCCCCGTCCTTAAACTGGAGAGGAACAACTCCCATTCCTACCAGGTTGCTTCTGTGTATTCTCTCGTATCCAACCGCTATGACTGCGCTGACACCCAGCAGAAGGGTCCCCTTCGCAGCCCAGTCTCTGGAGCTTCCAGACCCGTAAAGGTCACCTGTAATCACAACAAGCGGGGTCTTCTCACTTATGTATTTCATCGCCGCATCGTAGACTGGTATTTCCTTCTTGTCAGGCAGGTGGAGGGTGTAGCCCCCCTCACGCTGAACCAGTTTATTCTTGATCCGGTTATTGGCGAATGTGCCCCTCATCATTACTTCATGATTTCCTCTTCTTGCTCCATAGGAGTTGAAATCTGCAGGTTGTATTCCGTGATCCATCAGGTACTTTGCTGCTGGTGTATCCTTACCTATTCCCCCGGCAGGTGAGATATGATCTGTGGTTATGGCATCCCCAAGCACCAGAAGGGGGTATGCCTTTTTGAGGTCTGGGTAAGCTTCATCAGATTTTGGATCAAATCCATCAAAGAAGGGAGGCTTTCTGATGTAAGTGCTATTTTCATCCCAGTGATATACAAGCCCACCGGGTGAGGAGAGTTCGCTCCACTTTTTGTTGTTGCCGCTTACATCAGAATACTTTTCCCTGAACATGGATTCGGAGAGGTATTTCCGAATATAGTCCTGTACCTCATTATCAGTAGGCCAGATATCCTTAAGGAATACCTTTTCACCCTTGCTGTTGATCCCCAATGGATCATTTTCCAGATCTATGGTTACCTTTCCAGCCAGAGCAAATGCCACAACCAGTGGTGGCGACATAAGGTAGTTGGCTCTTACGTTCCTGTGAATCCTTGCCTCAAAATTCCTGTTTCCAGAAAGAACAGCGGCAGTGGTAAGATTATTCTCCACAATTGCCTTCTCAATATTGGCATCGAGAGGACCGCTGTTTCCGATGCATGTTGTGCATCCGTAACCAACTATGTTGAAGCCGAGTTTATCCAAGTAAGTCTGCAACCCCGATTTAGCAAGATATTCAGTAACAACCCTTGACCCTGGAGCCAGGCTAGTTTTTACCTTGGGTGAAATTGAAAGGCCCTTTTCCACAGCCTTCTTGGCCAGCAATCCAGCAGCCATAACTACATTGGGGTTGCTGGTGTTCGTGCAGCTTGTTATTGCGGCTATGACAATGTCACCATCATTCAAGTCAACTTCCTTTCCCTTAAGAGTTACCCTTGAAGTCTTAAGTATTACCTGTTTCTGGCGGGTGCCTGATTCTGAAGGGGGGTTGCCGGACTCTTCCATAAAGTTAAGAAAATTATCGCCAATTTTTCCAAGGTCAGTTCTCTGTTGAGGAAGTTTTGGCCCTGAGACGCTTGGCTTCACTCCAGTAAGATCCAGTTCGATGACGCTTGAATATTTAACTCCTTCCTGGGAACCATATAACCCCTGCTCCATTAGATACTGTTTAACAAGTTTGGTGTGTGCCTTCTCTCTTCCGGTCATCTCCAGATACCCGATTGTCATATCATCTACTGGAAACAGTGCCAGAGTTGCACCGTACTCAGGGCACATGTTTGAGAGAGTTGCTCTGTCAGGAATGGAGAGTGATGAAACCCCGTCACCAAAGAATTCCACAAACTTCTCAACAACCTTATTCTTTCTGAGCAGTTCCGTAACGGTCAGAACAAGGTCAGTAGCTGTTACCCCGGCCTTCAGCCTGCCCTTTAACCTGACACCCACTACCTCGGGTGTTTTAAAGGTAACGGGCTGATCCAGCATTGCAGCCTCAGCCTCTATTCCTCCGACTCCCCAGCCTACTACACCTATTCCACCTATCATAGTGGTGTGGGAGTCTGTCCCCACGAGGCTATCAGGAAATAGGAAAGTTTTTCCATCGATTTCCTTAGACATCACCACTTTTGCCAGATATTCAAGGTTTACCTGATGCACTATGCCGGTGGATGGGGGCACTATCCTGAGGTTCTCGAATGAGTTTTGAGCCCATTTCAGGAACCTGTATCTTTCCTGGTTTCTTGAGAATTCAATTTCAACATTCTTTTCTATTGCTTCTTCTGAACCATAAAAATCGACCTGTATGGAGTGATCAATGACCAGATCAACTGGAACCTGAGGTTGAATTATCTCGGGTTTTTTGCCAAGGGCAACTGCTGCGTCCCTCATGCCTGCCAGATCTACAATAGCGGGGACCCCGGTCAGATCCTGCATTACCACTCTTGACACCTTGAACGGAATTTCGCTGTCGGAAGGATCTTCAGGATTCCACCTCACAAGGTTTTCCACATCCTTCATGTGAACACTTTTGCCATCCACATTTCTCATGAGGGATTCGATGATGATTCTGATCGAGATTGGTAGTTCACGGACCTTCACCCCTGTAGAAGATTCAAGTTTTTTAAGTGAAAAATAGTGGAAATCCTTTCCGCCAATTGAAAATCTGTCAATGAACGACTCCTTTTGTTCCATAATTATCATCTGTTTATTACATCTCCATAATTATGATTTGCGGAATTCCCGTTAATCCTATTCTTTCCAATTTTCCGGGATTACTTGTCTATTTACACTGCCTTTGGAAACTTTGATGCCTGGTTCAAAGGGTGGGCGGCAAAAACAAGATTATGTCGCTTTTACCGAGGGTCAGTGGGTTATGAATAGATCTCTTACTTGATAACTTTAAGTATTTTCGTTAACTTACTAATTTATGAGTTCTAAAATAAAAAATATTGAAATACTGGAGCTTGGAGAAAAAGGAAGGGAAATATCATCCCCATGGAGTTCAACAATATTACTTGTAAAACTCACATCGGAGGACGGGCTTGTCGGATTCGGAGAAGCCCCTACTACTCTTATGACATTGCCTGTAAAGGAGAGTATGGAGGAGGTCAAGAGATTCTTCATGGGAAAGGATTTCTTCAATGTGGAACAGAACCTGAGGGATTTTTATGTTCACTCATTCTATCTTTCAAAATCCATGGAGGCCACCTCAGCACTGAGCGCCTTTGAGATAGCCTCATGGGACCTCATAGGTAAAGCCCTTGGGGCACCTGTCTTTAAATTGCTTGGAGGAGAGGTCAACCAGAAAATGAGGGCATACGCGAACGGTTGGTATTCGGACTGCGTCACACCTGAGGAGTTCCTTGCCAAGGCAAAGAAAGTTGTTGCCCAGGGATTCACTGCCATGAAATTTGATCCTTTCAGCGACAACTACGATCACATATCAAGAAAAGGACTGCGAAACGCTGTAGCAGTTGTTTCTACTCTCCGGGAAGAACTTGGCGACGATGTGGATCTTCTGATAGAATGCCATGGAAGATTTTCACTTCGAGCAGCCATAGAGGCTGGAACTTCTCTTGACCCATACGAACCGTTCTTCATGGAGGAGCCACTGCATCCTGAGTTGGAGATTGGCCTCCTTGAGTTGAAAAAATATGTGAGGACCCCTATTGCCCTTGGCGAAAGACTTCTGAATAAAGCTGACTTCGCAAGATATATATCACAGGGAATGGTTGATGTCATTCAGCCGGATCTCACAAACTCACTTGGAATACTGGAAAACAAAAAAACCGCAGCAATTGCCGAAGCCTTTGCAGTCCCAGTAGCATTCCACAACGCATTCGGACCAATACAGACTGCCGCAACACTTAATGTCGACACAACACTTCACAATTTCCTGATTCAGGAGAGTTTCGAGGCGTTCTGGCCTGACTGGAAGAAAAACCTCGTTAAAGGAGGATACAAACTTGAAAAGGGATACTTCACACTTTCAGGGAAACCGGGACTTGGAATTGAAGTCAATGAGAAGATACTTGAGAGCAACACTGTAGAAGGTATGGAGCCGAATGACCCCAAGGAACCTCCATGGGCGGTTTCAGGCACATTCAGAGAAGCGTGAGTTTATAAAATGGAGAATGGACAGGAAAGCAGGGAAGAGCTTGTATCAAAGCTGAAGGAGATGCGAAAGGAACTCCGTGAGAATATTGCGGATAGCATGAATGCCCTGAGGGAGGTAGAGTCGGAGATAGAGAGAATTTTCCCAGCTGGTATTGATGATCTTGATGATCCGCAGCTGGATTCACAGAGGAAGATAAAAATTGCAAAGACCGGGAGTGAAAAACTCGATCTTCTCATTGACGGCGGCATCTCCATACCATCAAATGTCCTTGTAAATGGACCCCCATTCTCCTCCAGAAATATACTTATCAATAACTTTATGGTTAAATCGCTTGAAAGCGGGATTCCAGTTATCATTGTATTGCTTGACCTTGACATTTACACAGTAAGGCAGGATCTCCTTCAACTGACTGAAAATCTTTCCAGATACGAGGAGGATGGATTACTTAAGTACGTAGATACATACTCCAAAGCTATTTCCGCAGAAGCACCTCCAAAAATGGCACTCCAGATAGACTCAATCTCAACGAATCAGAGTGGATTCCTGAAGACGATCGACCAGTTGGGTGCTGTTCTGAAAACCACTTATGGCACTTACATTACTGTTATTTACTCACTTACAGGCTGGATACAGTCCCTGGATGATAAGCTCCTTACCAGAACCCTTCAGCATTTTTCACAGAAAAGGAAGTTAGACAATTCTATCGCAGTCTACAGCCTTGATAGTGGCCTTTTTCCCAATGAAATTTATGAACACATGAATTATTTCGTTGACAATTCAATTGAATTCAGGCTTGAGGAAACAAGAGAATCACTGCGGGTACGCGGCTTCAAAAACCCAAAAACCAAGGAATGGGTCGAGGTGCTACCCAAGGGAAAAGTGCTGGACCTTGGGTCTTTCAATATAAGGCGGATACGATAAGGTATACTTTATTGTGCAGCAAGATTTATATATTTATGATTTATCACCACCTATGGTAGAACAGAAAACAGACAGCAAATGGATATTCGATCAGTCACACAGTTCTGCGGAATTTTCGGTCAGACACATGATGATATCTAATGTTACCGGAAGATTCGACCACATTGAAGGGTTTGTTATAGGAAACCCTGAAGCCCTTCATCTCGCAAAGGCAGAGGTTTCAATAAAGACAGAATCCATAAACACGAGAGATGCAAAGAGAGACCAGCACCTGAGATCGGAAGACTTTTTCCATTCTGAGAAATTTCCTGAACTCAAGTTCGTATCTGATAAAGTTGAGAAAGTTTTCGGTAATTCCTACAGTATTTTCGGAAAACTGACAATGAGGGGTGTAACCAAACCTGTAAAACTCAAAGGAACCTTCGAAGGAGTTATCAAAGACCCATATGGAAAGACCAGGATGGGGTTCACTGTCGAAGGGGAAATAAACAGGGAGGAATTTGGCCTAAAGTACAACAGCATTCTTGAAACTGGTGGAGTGATGGTAGGCAACATAGTCAAACTCTCTGTACATGTGGAAGCAGTAAGCCAGGAATGAGTAACAAATTCTTTCAAATGCTTCTAATTTTGAATTTTTCCCCTGTTTTTTCAAATACATATCCCTAATATATCAGGTTTCTCCTTTTAATCGGACAATGGGATGATAACCTGCGATTAAGATGATAACAAACAACGACGCCATAAAGTACAAGTCCGGGGAAAATGTCTTTGGCAAATTTTCTGAGTTGAAGGTATCCAACTCAGATATTATTGGCACAAGACTCTTCACCTTCCTGATGATCGGAGTTGTAATACTCGGAACCTTTGCTGTGAGCTGGCTGATCTGGTAAAGCTTTCACCGAAGCAACTCATTGGAAACTGTTTTATCCTTCCGCGGACCTCCTTTATAGAGGCTGGATACTCCTGATGGAAATCCGTCCCCTGTGTATCCTCAATGCATAAACAGGTTTCTATAGAGCTGCTATTATGAGAATCACCATGAATCCTATTATCATGTAAATCATATACCAGCCAATGGAGCTGTTCATCAGCCCATATGTTACTCTCTTTGAAAATTTCCGGTATAGCCTTGAAACGGAGATCATGGAGAACCAGAATACATCAGTTATGGTAAGCATTCTCTTTTCTCCCTGATATGAGGTCCTCAGTATCTTTCTGAGCATCATCCTCATGTTGTTTGAATACGTGAAGGAGTTGTACGACGACTCCTCAGTAATCCCACCGTTCCATCTTTTCACTTTTCTTCCACCGGAAGGTTTACCCATTACCAGTCTTGCTATCAGGGAAAATGCAACAATAATCCCGATGATGTATAATGGGGAAACCACACCAAATGTTCCCTCTCCAAGCGAAGACTGGATTGTGAACCCATTGAATACAAGCACAGCCGGATTTCCTGTAAGGAAGTATGAAGGAATAAGGAAGGTAGATACAGCCATCAAAAGAACCAGCATTATTCCCACAAAAAAAACAGTGCTGGTCAGATAATGGTCTCTTGCCTCGCCTATTTTTCTGTATGCCTGTGTGAAGGATATGACCTTTAGCATGGCCCCGGACGCAAGGCCCTCACCTATTGCAATCACCCCTCCAGTGATTATTGAGGCAATTCCAAGAATGCCTCCATTATAAGCACCCATAAACAGTGCTTCGAGGAGCATCCAAGTTGCAAGGCCCCCTATTGTGGGGAACAGACCGGAGAGAGAGATTACGATGAGTAGGGTTCCGATGGAGGATGATGGGTTTTTCCTGTCCTTAATTCCTGAAAATGTTTCAGAATCGGATGAACCTATTGCGAGAAACAGGCCTGTTTTTGCAACTGAATGAGCAAGTGAGTAAATGACCACGACAACTGTCATGAATTCACGGAAAATCGAAAATGACGCGGGTAGGGCTATATACAGACCTAGGGCTACTAGGATTGCACCATTGTTCTCAATTGTGCTGAACCCGCCAAGCATCTTCATATTCTCCGAAACATATGCATATAGGGCTGCAAACATCACTGATATGCCTCCAACAGCCATGAAAAGGAGACCAAGCAGGAGAGAGGGTGTTGTAACCATGGCCAGGCGAAGAATGATGAAAACGCCCATCAGCGTCATACCCGCACTGAATATGGCTGAACTGTTTGCTGGAGCATTTCCATGTGCTATGGGAAGCCATTCGCTTATCATGAATGGAGTTATCCCCATTTTTGTCATAGCTCCAAGTCCCAGAAGTAATAGAACTACCGGTCCGGCGTTGACAAAGTCAAGTGTCAGGCCACCTGTGGATGAATATGAAATAACAGCGGCTATGACCAGAAAGATCGTGCTTATTTCGCTGAAAACCATAAATACGTAGGAAGGGGCTGAATCATCCCGGTTAAGGGCTATGGTTGCATATGCAGGAATTGACATTATCTCCCATCCTGCTATCAATTCCAGATAGTTCCCGGATGAGAGTATTATGAGCATCCCTTCTATGGTGAAGAGGAAAAATGGTGTAAGCCATCTGCCGTACCTTTCTGAGTATCTTACAGAATAGATGGATGTGATGACAAAGATCAGCGAGGCAATAAGGGAAAAGTATGAAATCAGGACACCTGGTCTGAATTCTACAAGAGGAAAAGCAACTGATGCCGCAGCCATTACTAAAAGTCCGGCCTTTTTCCAGTAAACGGAAATAAGGATTGAGAATGCCCCGGCTACCAATGGGATTGCAGTGAGATACATCAGTCACCCCTCAATTTCATAATTGCTTCAATGATTGTGTAAGGGGATGGAGGGCAGCCAGATATCTCAAGATCTGCTATTCCTTCCGGGAGCGGAGAAGACCCCAGAATTCCACCGGAGATGGAACATGATCCCATTGAAATGACAACCTTTGGGCCAGGCATTGCCTCTAGTGCCTCCCTTAACACCGCTTCCATGCCCTCAGTCCTGATTCCCATAACAAGCAGGGCGTCAGCGTGCCTTGGGGTGTTGGTCATGAATATTTTCAGCCGGCTGGCATCATACTGTGGGTTGAATATGGAGAGAAATTCAATATTGCATGATCCGCATGAACCACTGTCCAGTGGATATATATAGAATGACCTACGAAGTTCCTTTGGGGAGGTTTTCCTGACCCGGTATATGCCCTGATCTCCGGTTGGCTTGAAATCTGGTTCGCATTTTCTGCAGAAAATGCACTTTCCCATGTCCCATTTTCCATCCTCACCTATTGCTTTCACCGGACACTGAACGAAATCAGTTCCCTCCATCCTCGATGGTCTGATTGGCGGCTTTTCCGGGCTGGCGTATGGAAACCTTTCTGTCGCTGTCCTGTGTTTGAGACCCTTGAGGAACCAGAGATTTGTATTCACCGGATGTTCACCTCCATCTCTGAAATCCATATTCCGAAGCTGTCCCAGTTAAATGGGAAATCTGTCAGTATATTTCCCCTGATGGATTTCCTGAAGCTATTCACATTGCAGACACTGGGTGAAGCAATCTCCAGTCTCTCTATGAGTCCGTTTTTCAGGGAGACGTAATAAAATAAGTCTCCCTGCGGAGATTCTATCCTGGCTCCGCCCTCTCCGCTTTCATGTTTCTCAGGCAGTTTTTCCCGGGAAACTCCTGAGGCTTGATCCAGAGCCCTCTCAATAAGCCCAATTGAGGAGAATATCTCCTCCGATCTGACCATGAACCTCCCAAAGGCGTCCCCATCTATCCTCACGATTGGCTGAAAATTGAGAGGAGAGTATGGAAGTGAGCTGGAATCAACTCTAGCATCATAACGCTTTCCTGAAGATCTGGCTGCAGGGCCCACCATCCATTCGTCCATAGTATTTCCGTTTCCCTGTAACCTGTTGAGGAAGATCTTCGACTGCAGAAGAGTTTCATGAAGATCCCTGAATTCAGATACAATTGACAGCAGTTTTTCTGGAATACCGGAAAAATCGGCTGAAATACTCCCGACTCCATGTATTCCGAACATGTATCTGTGTCCTGTCGATTGCCCTATTAACCTTGATATCTCTTCCCTTAGAATCGCAATCCTGTTGTGTGGTACTCCAAACGATGCGTCAGAGCAGAGTCTCTCTATTACGGTCAGATGGCTTCTTATCCTTTCCATTTCTATGCAGATTATCCTCTTCATGTTTACATGCTGAGGCACTTCCACACCGGTAGCATCCTCTATAGCCCTCAGGAAACATATGGCATTGGAGGATGAGTGAAATCCGTTTATCCTTTCAACAAGCATCAGAGCAGTGTCAATGTCTTTACCTGAGAAATTCAGTGATCTCCTCTTGAAGTGTGAATTCACCTGCACTGATGTTATAAGCTCGCCCGGGGTGTGTATCTTAAAGTTCACAGATTCAACCAGTCCACCGGTTGAAGGACCGTAATTGAAGGTCGTCTCTTCAGGTAATTGCATCCCCGTATTGTCTGTATCCGAACGGTGTTTTCTCTCCGATATTACGTTCTCATAGACGTCATATGAATTAGTAAAACCTATGTACCTGCCTTCAGGATTTCCATGCCTATACCACTGCATATGTCACCACCAGATAGAGTACCCCTATCAAAAGGCTCAGAATGGCTGAAGCAAGAGCCAGGAATGGCATCAAACGACCAGGTTCCGATCCCCCGGACGGCCGACCGAAAGCCATCCCTGTCACCTGGTAATTTACTGAAATGAAGGCAACAGGGATGAACAGTGCCAGGAGTATGAAGGGCCCTGTAAAACCAGCGGTGTAAAGGGAGTATAGTATCAGAAATTCACCGAAAAACGTACCGAAAGGCGGTGTGCCTGTAACAGCAAGTGATGATAGAATAAGAGAGGAACCTGTAAAAGGCATTGTTTTCCAGAGTCCATGCACTTTTCCTATCTCCTTCTCTCCTGTGGATTTAAGGATGTTGCCTGATGAATAGAAAGCCGAAGCCTTACCGAAACTGTGCGAAGCGAGAAGTAGTAGAGCACCTGTGAGCCCGAGCGGGTTTCCGGTCGCAAGGCCGATGAGAGCAATGCTCATATTTTCCATGGTTGAGTATGCAAACATCCTCTTGTATTTCCTCTGCGCCCCCAGAAAAATAGATGCAAAAATGACAGAAATAGTGCCAGCCCAGACAAAAAGTTCCCTGAACTCGTCTATACGGTAGATCATGTAGAGAACATAAAGGGCCGTAGGGAGGAGAACACCGGAGAACATTGCACTTACAGGGGCCGGTGACTCGCTGTGTGCATCCGGGAGCCATGTATGAACCGGGAAAATCCCAACCTTCGTTCCAAAACCAAGAAGTGCTATTGAAACAGCGAGCCTGAGAACCAGGCTGTTGCCAGTTCCTTTAGAAATTATGCTGCTTATTTCAAGGGTTCCAAAACTGTAATATATTAGGATTATTGAAATGAATGCAAAGGTAACGCCTGCAGAAACTATGAGTATGTATCTCCAGGTAGCCTCGAGTGATACCTCATTTTTTTCGGTCATTATAAGGATTGCTGAGGATATTGTTGTTGCTTCAATTCCCACCCACATCAGACCGTAGTTATTGACCACCAAGGCAAACATCATTGAAGTTGTGAAGAGATCAAGGAGCATGAAAAAATGGTGATCCTTCAGCCAGGAATCTTTATCCAGATAGACTCTTGAATACAGAGAGGAAAGAAGAAAGATGGAAGCGACCATCAGAATGAAAACCTTTGAAACTGAGGTCACATAAAAATATCCTGCATAGGTCCCGAAAAGGTAAAGAATTGAAGCGACCAGAACCTCCAGGACACCGATGAATATTGAGGAGATCCGTGACTCCTTCAGAGAGATTATTGAGCCGGAAGCAGGTATTGCAAGAATGAGTGCTGCAAGGACCATTACAGAGTTCATCCTTTCAACTCCTCCATTGGTTCATGCCTTCCCTTTTCCTGCGTGACCACTGTTGAAATTATCACCAGGGCAAGAACATCCAGAAAAACACTTGCCTCAATAATTATAGGAACGGGGAGGAGGAAAAGGCCGAACAGAATCAAGGCGTTTTCTTCCTCGACATAACCTACCACCTGTGTGAGGGTCGCTTTCCTGGATGTAATAAGGAAGAGCCCCTGAAAGAAGAGTATGAGCGGAAACAGCAGCACTGAGGGATCCTGAATGATTGAATCAGGCTGAATTCTGGAAAATGCAAGGGAATATACTGCAAAGGTAGCTATAACCACAAATATCAGATCGACCAGCAGCAGATAGGGGACGCTGACATTTCTCTCATACAGGTAGCTGCTTCTCCTGGGTATGCGGAGAAGCAGGAAATAAGTGATCAGAATTCCACGCAGTACAATCAGGAGTATCCCCAGTATCAGGAGATCAACGGACTTTTCATAGTAAGCAATAATGAAGGATACGCCGGCAATTACTAGGGACTGTATGAGCTGGCCTCTGACCATGGATCTTATAAATTCCTGGCTCTGAATGTAAAAGGCTGTTATGACTGCAGCTGCACTCAGAAGAACTATGATTTCGGAAAGCATGTTCATACCACCTCGCTGAGAATGAGAAACAGAATGGAGAATGCGAAAGCGACCGCGAGAAAGTCAATAATCCTGTAAAGACGGAGTTTTGCAAAGGTAGTTTCAACCACTATGACGATCAGTATCAGCAGAAGCCATTTACCCATCATAACTGGAATGTCCAGAAGAAAGGCTGGCCAGGTGGAAGTGAGACCCCAGGGAATGAGAAACACATTCAGAAGCACTGAACCAAGCAGGTACTGTTTGATGTGTGATGTCCATTTGTTTATTGCCAGCAGTTTACCTGAATATTCATAATTTATTGCAGAATCGACCATGCCAAGTTCCTGGTTTCCCTCGCTCTCCACTGGAATTTTTCCGGTTTCATAGAAAAATAACATGAAGAATGCCAGGGTAGCAAAGACATGAGGGAGGTTCAGATTAGCGGATGGAAAGGTGATGAGGAAGTGATTCGTCACATATGGGTTGTTTGTGCCGGTTATTAGAGAGACTCCGAAAAATACCATTATCAATGTTGCCTCACTGAGAAAAGTAAAGGATACAACTCTTGAAGCCCCCATGGCAGAATAGTTGCTCCGGCTATCCATGGCTGCAACCATCTTCAGAAACCCGACAAGTGAGAAGAGAATTGCACCTGCGAGCAAATCGCCTGAATAGGTAAAATACACAGGTTCCGGAATGAGGACCGGAATGATCAGGGCAATAAGAGAATAGATCCCAAAGGCAACATACGGAATCGCAACAAACAGCAGTGATGAGTTTTCCGGGATTACAGTCTCTTTCCTGAAAAGTTTGTGAAGATCATAATAGGGCTGCAGTATACTTGGACCCTTCCTTGACTCTACCCTTGCCTTTGCCTTATTCAAGATGCCCGAAAAAAGTGGGGCGCTTAGGATAACGAACAGGTATTGTACTATGGTTTCTTCCAATGTAACTGCATTCATTTCTGGCACCATAAACAGGCGTCATCAGCCAGTTGCATTGGCAGTTTTCACTGTGGAAACGCCATTCCACGCGTACCCTTATTTTATGGCAATATATAATTATTTTTCATATTGAAAACGCAATTTTTGGCATCTATTCCAGTAGATTAAACTTAATAAGAAACAGATAAATATTAACTCACTGCATTTTCCCTGCATCCCCAGGGTTATGAGGAAGCACAGGTACTTCCGGATGGCCTGAAAGTGCGGATATAGTCATTCTATTTCTAGTAATGGATATGTCCCTTGCTGGATTTACACGGGTGGAAAGGGCCCAACCCACTTTCTTCTGGTCATGGATGTCAATATCTGACGGCATCATTATTTCTAGGTCAGAATTACCAGGTGGTTCGTAGGAGATCGTGCATCTCTTCCCGCCGCTTTTTATCACAACCAGATCGTTCCCATGCTCAACTGAGTACTCAACTGGATCAAGGAGCGCAATCATCCTGCTGGAACTCATTTTTCCTCCTGAACCTATATCAGAGGAAATGATGAAGGATTCTGGAAGCATCAATACATTGGTAAACCCCTTTTGCGATGAAGCGGCAAGAGAAGAAAAGACACCAAACAGGGACAGATCAGATTCTCTGTCGAACATGAAAACAAATTTTGCCCAAAGAGGGTCGCTAGAAATTATGCCGCAGGCTGCCTGTAACCTGAGATCACCTGCCTTTGACTTTACATATCCAATAGCGAGGAACCTTGATGCATATGATGGCCATTCTATCTTGACATCTGAACCTCCGGGCAAGCGTTCCACTAAGTCCCTGGATATTGAGAGGGACCTTGGGAATGAAAAAATATTAAGATGCTCATCTGAGTTTGATGGCAGTATATCGTAATAGATCGGGTGGTCCCTGACCAGCAATGACCTGGCATGTGCCACATACCCGGTCGTGTCATAGCCCATGTATCCTGTATATTCAGCAAAAGGACCTTCATCCGCCCTTTCTGAGAAATCCATTGATGCCTCTATTACAATCTCCGCATCTGCGGGAACAGAAATGTCGTTTCTGTAGCCCCTGTAAAGGAATGTATCAAGAAAGACCCCTGACCTACGGTATTCATTTTCGATGAATGAGGCACCAAGGAGATAAAGGATAGGATGCACTCCGATCACAAATGTCAGATCAACATGGTTTCCATCCCTCATTGCCCTCTGGATGTTGCCCCATGTGTGGCCCCTGCTCCCGGCATCGAAGCCAAATTTATTTTTTTCCAGAAGCTGTATCCTTGAAAAGCCAAGGTTATGAGTGGATGGGTCATCCGGGTTCCTGGAAACAACAAGTGCGGAGGTAATGTATCTGCCCTTTGACAACTTTGATCCATCGTTGACATAATGAACTGGAGCTGGCAGTGAGAAAAGATCAATATCACCTTCACAGAAAATATTTTTTAGAAAATTGGGATTTGATGTGTATTCAGGATCATATGGTGTATCCGGACCAATAGCCTTGGTCCATTTGCTAAGAAATGCCTCTCTGCTGTCTGATCCTGTGAAATAAAGTATTCGATTTTCTGTTCCAAGCAGATTTGTGACCAGCCGGTAATCTTTGAAACCCTTTATTTTCTCAAATAAAACAGCATGGGGAGATCTGTTGATTGAGATCTCTGTGGTTTCGAACTCTATGCTCACTTCACTATCTATGCTGACGGTATCTTCACTGTGTTGCCTGAAATATTCCTCAACAGCGATCCTGAATGAGCGAAAGCGATCCGAACCGATCATGCTCTTTCCGGATCATAGCTCGCTTCTATTGATTTTTGTGGATGCTGCCTTTTCAATGTGTATATGGCGTTAGCTATGGCAAAAACAATGAAAACAACTGTTCCCGCTATCACCGCACTTGAAACACTCAGGAAAGTGCTGTAGAAGATAAGCCCAAAGATTATGATGGCAGTAACTGCCATGGCAACAGATGAAATTCTTATCCCTGCAGATTCCTTTGACTCCAGACCAGGAAGTGAGGCGTTTATTATTCCATGAACCAGCAGAACTCCAAGAGTTGCTGCTGTTGCGGAAAATATGAATGCATTAAAGCCTCCGAGAAGAAGATTGGCAATCATGGCTACAGCTCCGGCGGTCAGTACCACAAATATGCCGGAGGCATAGGGGGTCTTTCTCTTGGAACCGGTTTTGGAAAGACCTCCATGAATTATCCTGTCCTTGCTCATCTCCATCATAACCCTGGATGTGCTGTTTGTAACAATGACTGACCCGGTTAATAGACTGTTCACGAACAGTACAGTGACTACAATTGCAGATACTGTTCCAAGGTAGTTTTTCATCAGCAGGACCCCGGGTACAAAACTAGAGGAATAAGCGCCTGTTGTGAATCCTCCACCTGCCACGCTTATGATGTACGAAGTAAAGATGAAGAAAGCTCCCAGTATGAAAACAGAAAAAATCACTGAATTCCCAATGGTCTTTTTTGGTTTTCTTGCTTCCTCACCAAGAGGAGTAGCAGCGCCGAACCCTGAAAAAGCGGTGTACATAAGTAATACACCAAGACCTACACCTGAAAAACCTGTTGCCGAATATTTATCAGTGAAAACCTGTGCATTGTTAATTGACGGATGTAGAGCAAGGATTATGATTCCAAATGCAACTATAACGACAATCTCGATAGCCGCCATAACCATGGCAAACCTGGATGAAAGACGTATTCCTGAGTATGAGACTGCAAATCCAAATCCCAGAGTTCCTGCCACGAGCAGATATGCCGAGTAAGAGGGCAGATTTATGCCGAAAGCAGAACTCAGTATTATGGGAACGAATACTGCTGTGCTCAGTGAGATCAGAGCAAGTGCAAAAACCTGGTAGAATACATAGAACAGACCGGAGAAGGCTGCTGGCTTTACTCCAAGTCCACCCCTTATGTATGAATAGTATCCACCTGCGCCAGCCATCTTGAGAGAGATCCTCCTGATGATAACTGCGTTCAGAAGGACTACGAAGAAGCCTAGAAGCGCTGCAAGAGGAAGAGACTGTCCAGCAAAAGCAGCAGCCCCTGTCAGAGTTGCAACTGCTGCCCCTGCAGGTGCAGATCCTGCTATTCCCTGGAAACTTGTCTCCATAAACCCGATTGAATTTTTTCTAAGGCCGCCAAGCAATTTACAAGCACCCCCCGGCAATCGGATTCACGTATTCCATTGAGATATTGTTCTTTATATAGCTATGCCAAATTGTATACAATATCGTTATATTCATATCATTGAGGTATATTAAATTGCATTTAAACTATTCCATTAGAAAAATCTATTGAAAAGAAATCCAAAGAAAAATTGCTCAATTACGCTGATAAAACAATTACCACTCAGTCTGCCCGTCGGTCATCACTTTTCAGACTAGGCTGAATTCATCACAGTGGCAGGTGAATATTGCATATCACTATTTTTCGATTTCCTAATTTCACCTAGAACAACAAAGACTGGGGTTTGGATGAAACTCATTAAAACAAATCCTGGGGGATTCCCCTGAAATTAAATTCATCTCGAGGGATATGCATTCCCTGATTTGGCATCTCCGTTAAATTTTTTTAATACCCCGCTTTCTCCTTACTTATGGGGCTGTGGGGTAGCTTGGTATCCTACGGGCTTTGGGAGCCTGAGACTCCGGTCCAAATCCGGGCAGCCCCATGTGATATAAGCCAATATTTATTTATTGGTAATTGTTCAGAAGAATCAGAGAAATATTCAGAGTTCATAAATGCCAAGGAATATTCCATAATTTGTCAATGTCATAAATCATTATTATGGGAATTGAAAGATCACATTTTACGATCATCTGAGCAGAAAGCCTGCGGCTTAAGCCGCAGGATGAATGCGAAAATTTACGATAATGTTAAGGGTTGTGTAAATAATTATTAAGACACTGAAGGTGCGTTTATATCCAAGTGAGAAGCAGGAGGTTCTCCCTGAGAAGCACTTTGGGTCCTGTCGTTTTGTGTGGAATCATTTTCTTGAAGCCAGGAACAAGTACTATGCAGAACATAAGAATGACAAGAAGAAGGGACTGACTGGATTCCACACCATGAAGATGCTCACGGTGCTGAAAAAAGAGGCAATATGGTTGAACGGGATCAATTCCCAGAGCCTTCAGCATTCCCTTGTTAAGCTGGATATGGCATTGGGGGCATTCCTCAGGCATAACTCAAATTATCCTACATTCAGGTCAAAGAGGGATAACCAGTATTTCATAGTACCATCAGGATTCAAAACAGATGGACGTAACTTTACATGAATTTATTGGAAATGTTATACCCACCAGGGACTGTCAGTCATTTCCCGTAACCAGGGCGTGGGTACACTAAGGTTATGCCAGATCCAGTAACTTCATTTTTTCTGCGACGATGATCCCCTCCGGAGACTTTGCATCAATTCTTTTCATTGTCTTTGAGCCTCTTGCAGCGTACACAATCCTGATCCGGTCAAGTATGTCCATGGCCGAGATCAGTGACACAGTGGTGATCCATGGCCTGATGCGGTTGTATAGAAGCGCCAGGAACATGTAGGCAAGATAGGAGAAAAACATGTGAACCTTGATCTTCTGCGGTGTCCAGTGGTATACGGGAGAGGCGAGATCACGCATGCTTATGATCCTGAAGCAGTGCTCGACCCTGTTCCTCTTCCGGTACAGATCAATCAGGTCCTCAGGCTTCATGTCCTCAATGTCGGTGAACAGTGCGTTCCTTCCCATTATTGATAATCGATCCCGCATCGTAAGCTCCTGAGGGGAGTTATCATAATACGAAAGAGTGACCTAGAAACCGTCATGAAATTATTGATCGGGTGGAATGCAGTGGTGGATCAAAGAATAATTGAGCCAACAGAAGAGGATTTGAAAATACTCCAGGAGGCAGGGAAATAGGTATTCATGAAAGCGATGGATAATTCGAAGATAAGCCTTTCAACTCATGCGGAAAGTAAGTGAAAGTGCAGAAGATACACCAGAACATCAGGGATGCGGGAACGGACTTCAGCCACAAAGTATCAACAGCCATAGCCAGGCATTATGGTACTGTTGTGTTGGAAAACCTGAACGTGTCGGGCATGGTGAGGAACCACAATCTCTCAAAGAGCATAACCGGTCAGGGTTGGAGCCGGTTCAAAACCATGTTAACCTACAAACTCGGATGGAGAGAAGCCTATCCCATCGAGACAGCCAGGTTCGATCCTTCATCAAAGATGTGCTCAAAGTGCGGGAACATCAAGCGTGATCTGAAACTATCGGATCGCATATATCACTGCAATGCATGCGGTCTCTCAATAGACCGTGACCTGAATGCTGCAATAAACATAAGGAATATGGAATTAATAAAAGTAGGGAAGGGCATTTCCGAATTAACGCCTGTGGAAAGTGCTACGGCGGCGGAACTCCTTAAGGGAGGTCTACGAGTTGCCACTCTATGAATCAGGAACCCCACACCCTTTAGGGGTGGGAGGATGTCAGGTTGTAGTGGTTGCACAAAAGTAGTCGCCATGAACAGCCAGAACTCTGAGGAAGGATATATGTTTGATCCCCCGGACTCATTTTATTCAGAGATTGTTCTTTCTTTACTTTTGAGGAGTGATACCTATACTTAGCCTTTGACTTATTGAGCAGTTTAGTAGACCTACGTGAGTTTGATGTCACCCCCATAAATAATATCGACGATTACAGTATTTATACAATCTTCTCGGGAGCCTCTGAAAATAGTAATTATTTTATGATTTGAAGATAAATATCGAAACGTATTAATACCCCAAAAGAATCAGGAAGGCAGTGCGATGACTGTCGGAATGGAATCTGGAAACGAAAAGCCTGTAGCGGCAATAGTCGATATTTTTGTAGACACTATGAGAGTAGAAGAGGTTACCCATGAACTCTGTCTGATCGACGCTGTCCAAGAGGTTTATGAAGTGACGGGAGAATTTGACATAGCTACTGTTGTTAGCTCCAAAAGCATAGAAGAATTCCGGGATATACTGAAGAACAAGATTATGAAAATTCCCGGTGTAAAAAGTGTGGTTAGCTCTATAATTTTGAGCGCTGCCAAAGGCCCACGTGCCGTACCTTCTTCCCTGGGAAACAGGGAACGATAGATTACACTATTTTAAGGTCATTTTCATTATTGACTTGATTATGGAGGTAGTAATATGCGCCGTCTTTGCAATAAAAATTATGTACAATATATTAATATAAATATTCAAAAAATATTTGTTTATAGGCAGGGCAATTTTAACTGCCGTAGGGACGTAAACTCAGAAAAAAGCCCAATACTGATCTACTTTGGGAAGAGGGAGGGCAGGCCGTCATGATAGGGATAGGGTATCTCCTTATCACTGCACTAGTTTGGGCAACGATAATAGCCCTCTCTTGGGCTCTCTCAAAATATTTGAAAAAGGTCTATGAAAACGAGAAGACTTTTCTTGATAAGATGCTGAATCCAGTGGAAAGCATTATCTATCGTATACTTGGAATAGACAGGAACAAAAGCATGGACTGGAAGGAGTACTTTCTCAGCCTTTTCGTATTCAGTGTTTTTTCTGCTGCAATATCTTTCGTCGTCTTAACTTTTCAGGGAATACTTCCCCTGAACCCAATGAAATTCCCTGGAATGAACTGGTCACTAGCACTCAACACAGCAATGTCAATCTCCTCCAACACCAATCTCCAGCATTATAACGGAGGCTCCACATTGTCATACCTTGGACAGATGGTGGGAATTCAGTTCTTGCAATTCACCTCTGCAGCTTCTGGCATTGTGGTGGCTGTGTCCATATTTAGGGGCTTTGCAGGTAAAAGAGATGATAACAGAAATATCGGGAATTTTTATACAGACATGGTGAGGACTATGACAAGGGTACTTCTCCCCCTGACTCTTATTCTGGCCTTACTTCTTATCGGACTTGGGATACCACAATCCCTTTCAGGTTACAATCTTGTAAGGACTCTCTCTGGAAGTTTTGAACTCATAAAAGTAGGGCCAGTTTCTTCGCTTGTATCAATAATGCAACTGGGGACGAATGGGGGCGGATATTTTGGGGCAAACTCGGCCTATCCATTTCAAAACCCCAGTCCCCTTACCAATTACATTGAATTGGGGGCCATGATGCTGATTCCTACTTCAATGCCATTTCTTTTCGGACAAATGTTGCATAAGAACGGAGAGGGCAGAACTATTCTAATTGCATCTTACGGCCTATACGCCATTGACCTTGCAATTGCACTGATTCCCATTACTGCACTAGGCCCAGGAATGGAGACAAGGTTTGGGGGTTTCTCCGCAGTCTTATACACAGTAACAACCACTGCCTTTACTACTGGCTCTGTGAACACAGCCCTTGCAGCAATGCATCCACTTGTGATACTGGCAGCCTTCTTGGGGATGATGATTCAGGCAACTCCCGGAGGGATAGGAGTTGGAGCTATGTACATGCTCATGTACGTGATAATAACCGTATTCATTGTTGGCCTTATGGCAGGTAGAACTCCAGAATATCTTGGTGCGAAGATCACTTCAACTGATGTTAAACTGGCAGTTGTAGCATTTCTAGCCCATCCAATAATTATACTTGTCCCAACAGTCATTGCCTATGCAATTGGTGCAGCCCACACCATAGGCCTCGGCAATGGACCTGTTGGGTTCACACAGATACTCTACGAATACACTTCAGCGGCAGCAAACAACGGCTCAGATTTCTTGGGATCAACAGGAAACACTGTGTTTTTCAATGTTTCCACTGGAATAGTAATGTGGGCCGGCCGGTTCATACCGATAGTCATAATGCTGGCTATTGCGGGAAGAATGTCCGGAAAGAAGAGGAGCACAGAAATAGCTTTGAGGACAGATAACCTGATTTTCCCGGCAATACTCATTTTCAGCATCCTCATACTTGCCGTACTGACGTTTTTCCCATTCCTTGCGGTTGGTCCAATTCTTATGCATCTGGAGGGGATAAGAAATGCCCTTTAAGCTTAGCAGGAATAAAAAAGTGAATTCCAGATCTAAAACTCATGAAGAGCGAATAAGCTGGCCCTTCGTGTTAAAGGATTCACTCGCAAGAATGAGCCCTCTGAGGCTCATAGATAACACCGTCATGTTTGTGGTTGAGCTTTCTTTCCTGGTGGTTTTGCTTATGACCATAGCACCAGGTGCTTTTCCTGGCTTAGCACACCAGACTGACAGGATTTTTTATGCATATGTCACAGCGATACTCTTTGTAACTGTATGGTTTAGCACCATTTCTGACTCATTTGCAGAGGCTAGGTCCAGGGCATCAGCTGCCAGCTTGAAGAAACTGGAAAAAGAAGGAATTGCCAAGAGGATACTGGCAAATGAAAACGGTGGAAGAACAATTGAGACTGTTAATTCCTCTGAACTGAGAAAAGGAAACATGATCCTTATTGAGAAAGGGGACCAGGTTCCAATTGATGCTCAAGTTTCAGAGGGAATTGCTATGCTTGACGAATCCCTTCTTACGGGAGAATCCGCAGGAGTTAGGAAATCCAAGGGAGACACTATCATTGGGGGATCTAAGGTTATCAGTGACTCCATCGTTGCGGTTGTTAATGTAAACCCTGACGAGACATACATAAGCAAGTTAGTGAAAATGGTCGAATCCTCTGAAAGGCCAAAGACGCCAAATGAGGTTGCTCTCTCAATATTACTGCTCGGGCTGACAGGTGTGTTTACAATAATTCTGGCGGCACTGATTGCACTCTCACTTCTACTTAACCTTGGTGCAGATCTGTCTGTGCTTATCGCTCTTTACGTATGCCTACTGCCAACCACTATTGGGGCACTTCTACCAGCCATAGGTATATCTGGAATAACTAGGATGTCCAGAAATAGCATAATTGCCAAATCCGGAAAAGCCATAGAGACAGCAGGAGATGCAGATGTAATACTCCTTGACAAGACTGGAACAATAACTGTGGGGAATAGGCGTGCGCATGAGTTTATCCCCTTAGGAAGTTACACTGAAAGGGAACTAGCAGAGGCTTCATTCCTTTCATCGTGGAATGATGATACTCCAGAAGGGAGGAGCATTGTGGAACTTGCTTTCACGAAAAAGTTCGTCCCAAAGGAGTATGACGCCCTGAGGGAGGGTCTCCATGAGGAATTCAGCGCAGTAACAAGACGAAGTGGAATAACTCTTGTTGACTCAGATGACTTCACATTGCCAAAGGGGGGAAGGGAATTCTTCCAGAGGCACAGGTTCAGGAAGAAATTCGAGCTCCAGACTCGACTGACAGAGGAGACGATCATACACAAGGGTGCCCCTGAGGCCATAAAGGAGGCTGCTAGATCGTGCCCTGACAATTATGATGAGACAGTGAAAAAGATCACCTCTGAGGGGGGAACTCCCATTGCAGTATCCGTAAACGGTGATATAATCGGGCTTATCTACTTCAAGGATGTGATCAAATATGGAATCAGGGATAGAATTCTGGGCCTTACGAGGATGGGAATTAGGCCGGTAATGATCACAGGAGACCATCCGCTTACTGCCAGAAGCATAGCGGGTGAGGTTGGGATTGATGAATTTGTTGCCCAGGCCAAACCTGAGGCCAAGCACCAGAAAGTAAAGGATGAACAGGCTGAGAACAGAGTTGTTGCGATGATAGGAGATGGCACAAACGATGCCCCAGCTCTTGCTGCAGCGGATGTCGGACTTGCAATGGCATCAGGGACTTTCGCTGCCAAAGATGCAGCAAATATGGTAGATCTCGAATCAAACCCATCAAAGATCATTGATGTGGTCATGCTGGGAAAGCAGCTTTTAATGACAAGGGGTGCGGTGACGACATTCAGCATCACCAATGATGTTGCCAAGTACTTTGCGATAGTGCCTGTAATGTTTGCAAGTATCCCTGCACTTGATGCTTTGAACATCCTCAGACTGACACCGCATATCGCCGTGCTTTCAGCATTGATTTTCAATGCCATAGTTATTCCGGCACTCATACCAATAGCTCTACGAGGAACAAAATTCAAGCCGCAGAGCACGCTCAGAATATTCCTTAAGAACCTGTTCATTTACGGAGTTGGAGGGGTCTTGCTGCCATTTGCGGCAATCAAACTGATAGCAATATTCTTAGTAATTACTGGGGGCATATTATGAAAGGAAGAAAGCTGATCTCGAGCACACTGAGACTGGCACTTATTCTTGCTGTGATTTGCGGAGTGGTGTATCCTATTATGGTAACTGGTTTAGGGCAAGCGATTTTCCCTTACCAGGCAAACGGTGATTTGGCTCACTTGGGCAACACCACGATTGGGTCATACCTCATTGGACAATCCACCAACAATTCCCACTACCTGTTCAACGTGAGGAATGATTCGGCTTCGGGTGTAGACCCTGATATTACAGTGGCAAGTGCACTTGCACAGGCACAGGTAATCCACAACTCAACAAACATTTCTATTGCATACCTGGATGGTTTAATCCACAACAATACTCGGTATTCAATGTTCTTTTTCGGAACAGCTTACGTGGATTCACTGAGCCTGAATATCCAAATCATAAACCATTTCCACAACAGCGTTCCAGTCTATGGGAAGATATATAATAGAATGAATAAACCATTATCCTGATCACTGCAAAACCATCAAAACAAATTTTGTAGTGGCATCAAAATTTCTTTTTAATTTTGGTTATTCCAACAGTCTTTTGAGTTTGTAATTTTATCTAATATTTTTATATATTAACTCATGGGCGAATGACTGTTTTATTCTGCGATGACTGAGCTTAAACTGCCATTGTGGATACGAAGTTTCTTTCGACCTTGCGAAAAAATTGTTGAGGTTTACATTACCCATGAGAAGGTTTTAGGGCTCATCTGGCCTGTGTATAGCAACGAATGCATGATCTATGAACATAGCAGGTAGATGATATTCATGTATTCAGACGGAATTGAATTCATGACATTCATTAATGAATCCCCTGCACAGATATCCTACCCTGAAGATGGCATTCTTTAAACAAATTTGCCGTTTACCAAGAAAACTCCACGATTATCAATGAGATTTGACATAATGTTGATAAGGATGATTCAGTACATTGACACATAGAACTTCACAGAGTTCAAGAAACTATTCTGGAAATAGACCGGAAACACCGTTGAAGAGCTGCGAAAAGTAGAAGGGACATAAAGGTAGAACGACCCACTGCCATAGAAAGAGACTGGAAGGTTTACTGGAAAGAATACAAATTCATCACTCTTTTCTATGTAACGGAGTTGTGTTAATTTTGTTGCTTATGACAGGAAAAAGAAATTTCTGAATGAGTAGTGCGGGAGACTTACGAGAAAACAGCTTTCCTTATTATCGGACAAATCAATTGACATGTGGTATATTACCATGTCAAGCACATCGTAATATGTTCCTGATTCTGGAAAAAGGTTGTATTTGATGAATCACGTGAATGAGGCCATTGACATCTTACCCATATTTGCCCTATTGTAATACTACAAATTTCTGAATAATCTGTATTTTAGAAATTCTGATAGCAGAAAGGCCCACGTGGCGTGTATTGATATTATATCGTTATACTTAGCTGCGCCAGAAAAATGACCAGTGGGAAGAATATTTATCTGTACAGGTTAACAAGCTTCAGAGACAAGAAGACTGGAAATGGGAGGCAGCGAGCTGAGTACCCACAAAGGGAGTTCTTCGGGATAATGTTTAGACCATATAGAAACCAAAAAGCAGGATCTCATTGAGAAATGTGCTGAAACGGAATCATATAAAATTTAAATGCAAGTAATTATTGAATTCAGTTGAGAGGAATGCAGAAGGTTTAAGGAATGATGGGGTGAAAACAGCTAAAATTCCTTAAAACTTAAGTAAGTTGCTATTTTGGAATGGCCAGGATCATGATTGAATTTGCTGAATCCTCTACTGATGCTTCCTCATCTGATGTCTTTTCTAGGAACTCAACGAACTCACCTAGCTTGGCTATTACCTTGGAATAGGTTCTGTCGGAGAGCCTTGAGTACACAACCTGGGTATTCTTATTTTTTATCGCTTCCAGGCCTCTCTTAACATCTTCATCCCCCATCATCCTTGCCTCCTCTCCCATTAATTTTAGGATAAATGAGTATGTTCTGAGAATGGAAAAGAAGAAATCCTTTAAATCCTCTGGTTGTTGTTTCTCTAGTTCTTCATAAAGATTCTCACTACTGATACCACTAAAAGCTTCAGGGTTTATAGTGTAATATTTCTCGACGTAATTTTTAACAACAACTGATTTCGGTTTATTCAGGAAACCCGAATCCACAAGCTCCTTCACGTAATGATAAAGGTTCGATCTAGAAGTGTGAATATATTTAACCATATCAGTCACCGTGAGCGCTCCCCTCAGAATCAATACAGCCACAATCGAAGCCTTCGTGTCATTTTTTAACACTTTTATGTATTCATCATAGAATTGACTGCTCTTCATACTCCATACATTCATATATAACTAAAATATTTACGTATGAGAATTATTGATACGTAATATTGAAAGTGATACGAGCATCGAAAATATGAAAAATTCACGCAGAAACTTTCAGATGATGATCACTGGGGGGACGATTTCCAGAGCGGGTACATCTGCATTTGCACTGATGATTCTCTGGATCTCCCTGAAGCTGACTGGAGTGCCTTTGATCGCTGGGCTTGCAGATGGGTTCTTCTCCGCCCCTCTCTTTCTTTCATTCATAGTTGGAACAATGATAGATCGAACTACTCACAAAAAAGTGATTGCAGTCGTTTCTGCCCTCTGCAAGGCATTCGCTATAATGCTATTATATCTGGCAGTTCTCCTAAACTTTTTTTATTCCACAGTTTTTCTTATTTTCCTCTGTGTTCTCACTCTAGGATTCGCAACAGATGTAAACAACGCAGTGAGATCATCTTGGACAAAGACCTTCCTCTCGGAGAGTGATTATAAGAAAGGGTCTGCCCAGATAAACATACTGGAATCTATAGCTCAATTAACTGGATATGCCATTTCCGGAGTTTTTCTCTACATCGGTTTGGTGAGAGGCATATATGCGCTTGTGCTAATATTCCTGCTGGCTGCTTTGCCCATTCTGCTGATTAAGACACGACTCCAGGAAACTACTGCACCGGAGAAAAAAGATGGCCTTATGGAAGGAATCGCTTTCCTGAAAGGTACAAGGATACTTCAGCAGATCATATTTATTGGAATGCTGGCAAATATTGCCATTGCCATGCTGGGAATAGGCTTCACCGTGCTTATACAGAAAGACCTGAAATTGCCGGCCTTATATTTCAGCATCATATTCATAGCCATTTCATTGGGAATCATAGCAGGGAGCGTTCTCTCTTCCAGAGTGAAAGGAAAACTTGGAAATATTGTTTTCATGTCACTTTTGCTCATTTCTCTATCACTTTTTTCATTAACACTGGTTCATTCTGTCTATCTTATGTATGCCCCTGTCTTTCTGGCAGGGTTTGGTGTGGGCCTGGTGAACACACCTGCTCAGACGGCCCTGTTGAGGGAGATTCCGGAAAACATGATAGCAAGATCCATGGGGCTGTTCAACATGCTGGCTCTTTCGGGTACCTTTCTGTCCGGAACAATAGGTGCACTTGTTATAGAATTGAGTTCAGTCCGTGTACTGTTTGCCTTGATGGGAGTTATGATGGGCATTGGTGCTCTGTCAGCCCTCGTATTCAAAGAAATGAGGAAGTCCTTGATTTTGTGATATCTTGCTTCCGATTCTATTAAGACAGCACCTTTGGTACAACAGAATCTTGAGGCGGCTAGCCTCAGCAATCCTGAATACCCCTGCATGTTTTGGAAAAAATTATAACATAAACTGGCATTTTCTCCGGTGAGAATTGATGGGCTCCTGCTCTCCCTTACCAAGGGTATAAGGGCGTTTATATTTACTTCACTGGCAATCACCGTCCCCTTCTTTCTCTCATCAAAGGATGTGAACAGCCTATACATCTCAATAGTTGTACTTTCCAGCCTTGCTATCTCCACAATGTTTCTTTATTTATACACCTATGTGAAGATACAGATCAAGGCAAAGCTGATCCTTGTTTCTTTACTTCTTCTTGTATCCCTTATTTCCCTGTTTCTATATGAAACCACCACTGCACTGATTGTTTCCATGATTGTTGGTTCCATGTCCTTCGCAGGAAGAGATCTTACAGTTAATCAGTCGCTTGAATCCTACACCATGAGCACATACACTGAAGTCCAAAGAGAGAAGAATCTAATGTTTTCGATCTACAATTTCACTTCATACGGCGCAGGTGCCTTGGGTTCTGCTATCCTATTTTTATACGGCAGCAGTGACTATAGCATGATTCTCCTGATATTGGTCATTCTCTCTGCTGTTCAGCTTATCATATACTTGGTCATGAAATTCCCGGCCGTAGATCACCTGAAACAGAAGGAAACCCTTTCCGATCCGGATTTGAGGAAAAGGATTTCACACCTTGCAATACTTTTTTCTGTGGATTCGCTCGGAGGAGGGCTTGTAAATACCGCAATACTGACCCTCTGGTTCAAGGTAGTCTACAATGTCACGCTTTCCCAGGCAGGTCTCATCTTTGCCATTGTTAATGTAATAACAGCCCTTTCTGTGATAGGGTCAAACTACATTTCAAACCGTATGGGACTGGTGCGTACAATGGTATATACCCATCTGGTCAGCAATGTGTTCCTTTTCATGGTGCCTGTGTTTCATAGTTTGATAATAAGTGAGGTTTTCCTCTATCTCAGGCAAAGCACCAGCCAGATGGATGTCCCTGCACGTGATAGTTTTACAAACACATACATACCAAAGAATGCCAGAATTTCAGGGAATTCCACATTTCTTGCTGTGAGAAATGGGGGGCAGGTTCCTGGTCCAGGTATTGCAGGAATCATACTCGAAGTGTTTCCTGGAGGAGTGTTTTTTGCTGCCTCACTCACAAAGATTGCATATGATCTGGCATTTTACACCGGTTTCCGCCATTTTAAAGACTGATACTTTGGGTTTTACAAATTCAGTCTACTTTGATGGTACTGCAGTGACCGGCAATTTCTTGAATCCAAAAACTATATCGCTCTCCTGTGTCACCAGGGGTTCGTTCCTGTTTACCCTGATTGATGAGAAATGATCCATGAGGAGGTTCAGGGCAATTTTTGATTCAAGCCTTGCAAGAGGGGCCCCAATGCAGTAATGAATTCCTTCTCCAAAGGCAATATGTCTGTTATCCTTCCTGTAGATGTCAAAACTTTCGGCTTCCGGAAAAACTGATTCGTCATGGTTTGCCGAACCTATCCATGGCTGTAGAACTGAACCCTTTTTTACAGTGACTCCTGAGAGGTTCACGTCTTCTTTGGCTACCCTGAAAATAGATTGAACTGGAGAACGGAAGCGAAGAATCTCTTCTATTGCCTGGGGGATAAGCGATCTGTCGTTCCTGAGAAGATCATATGTTCCCGGATGCTGATCAAAAACATAAAGGGCATTTGAGATCAGGTTTGTGGTGGTTTCATTTCCCGCAACAAGAAGCAGGATAAGGAAACCCATTATCTGGAGGGGTGAAAGCTTTTCACCGTCAACCTCAGCAGCCAGAACGGCTGAAATCAGATCATCCTTTGGATCCTTCTCCCTCATCCTGACCGACTCCATGAAATAAGAGGACATTTCCTTCATGATGGCGGGAAAATCCCCATAGTTTGCGTCTGAACCACCAACTATTGTATCAGACCATTGCTTGAATTTCCCCATATCAGATTCAGGAATGCCAATCATTCTGGCAATCACCGTTACGGGAAGAGGTGATGTGTATGTGCTCACTATGTCGAAATTTTGCCCTTTCATCTTCTCGATCAGTCTATTGCAGATCTCCACAATGCCAGGTTCCATCTTTTCTATTGCCCGGGGGGTGAAAGCTTTGGTCACAATTAACCTCAGCTTCGTATGAGTTGGCGGGTCCTGATTTATGATACTCTCTGAAAATGGTCCACCTTCAGGGTTGAATGCCTTACCGAACTGCGAAGAAAATAGACTGTGGTCTCCCAGTACCTTCTTCACATCATGGTAACGGTAGACACCGTACATGGCATAATCACTGTTGAAATGAACCGGTGAGTTTTTTCTCATGTTCTGGTAGAACGGATAAGGGTTGAGTCTGCTGTACGTGGATTCCATAGCATGAAAGGTCTTTCAGATATTAAATTCCTGTCAAAATGTTTTTAGTGAAAGGGCATTAACCCTTAGAGGTTCCGAACATTTGAAGCTGAAGATATTCGATGACCAGTTACACGGCTGCCTTTCCTACCTGATAGGTGACGAGGTCAGCGGGAAGTCAGTCCTGATAGACCCTTCTGAAAGTACAGGAGTGGAGAAATATCTCCTCTCAGCGCAGGATTTACAGTTGCATATTGTCTATGTTATTGACACCCATATTCATGCGGATCATGTTTCATGTGCGGATAAAATTGCCAGATTGACTGGTTCCATGATCGTTATGAGCCGCCTTTCGCCCCTTGAGACGGAATTCATTCCCTCAGAGGAACTGCAGTCTATTGATTTCGGCAACCTGAAACTTGAACTTCTGAATACCCCTGGACATACAGCAGAGAGCATCTCAATAATAGTATATGACCTGACGAGAAGCACTGATCCTTATGCGGTTGTGACCGGTGATCTCCTCTTTGCAGGAGATGTGGGTAGATCAGATCTGGCCCTTACCCTTGATGAAGAAAAGAAAATGTCTGCGGACTCATTCAGGAGCCTGAACCTTATACTGAGGCTCCCTGACTACGTCCTGATACTGCCTGCACATTATGGTGCATCGAAATGCGGAGGCATATACATGTCAGGTTCTTTCCTGACAACTGTGGGCTATGAACGGAAGAACAACCGGTTTCTAAGATACAGCGATGATGATGAGTACTGGAATACCCAGCACAGGTTCAGGAAATTGGCACCTGAATCAGCCATGGTTATAAGAGAAAAGAATATCAGGGGTGGGTCAAATTGAATTCAAATTTAAAAGAGCTGAAGGAAAAGATTGGTACTGACGCACTGATTGCCCTTGATATCAGAACCTCCAGAGAATTTTCAAAAGCACACATTCCCGGTTCGATCAGCGCACCTTACAGTTCCTGGGGATGGGGGAGTTCCATAAAGGAGTGGCTGAACGGGACGCCCTCCGAAATAATGCTGATCAGCAGTAATCCAGTGCTCTACGAGAAAGCCTCTGATGAGCTTAAGAAATTAGGGGTCACTGTTCACCACTCAATCGCTGACGATCTTAAGGAATGGGTTGAGAATGGGCTTCCTGTATCCTCACTCAGGGAGATAGAGCCGAAAAGTCTGAGTAATGAGATTGATCAGTGGGAAATCATTGATGTGAGGGAGCCGTACGAACTTAACTATGGCATGATTAAGGGGGCAAGGAATGTCCCAATGTCCGAGGTCCAGAACCTCCTGGACAAACTGGACAGGAACAAAAAATATGCGATTGTATGTGCACATGGCAACAGAAGCGAAGCTGCCGCCATTTTTCTGAGCGACAATGGGTTCCACGCTGCAACCATGGTTGGAGGAATGGCTGGCTGGATGAGAAACTCACTGCCCATAGTCTACCCTGAGTGAATCGGATCATTTGTCAATGCATTAAGGAAGAAAATTATCCCCAAAAATCCTTCATTCCATTTGAAGTAGCGCAAACAGTATTACACTGGAGTTAACCAGTCCCTGTATTTTTCTGTCTTCCCATGGACTGCCGAGCTATAGGCAATGATTAACTTTTTGGTGATATTGCCTGGTTTACCATCACCGATGGGTATCCCGTCCACCGATACTATGGGAGTAACCTCAGCGGCAGTTCCTGCAAAGAAAGCTTCGTCTGCTGTGTAAAGCTCATCCCTGAGAACCAGCCTTTCCTGGACCTCATAATTCATGTCCCTCAGTATTGTGATAACTGAATTCCTTGTTATCCCAAGAAGTATGGCCGACTCATTTCCCGGGGTGAGAATCTTTCCATCCCTGACCAGGAAAATGTTCTGGCCTGCCCCCTCTGCAATGTAACCCTCTCCGGAGGTGAATATTGCCTCATCATAACCTGAACTCCTTGCGTCCATACTTCCAAGTATTGAGTTCAGATAATTCCCACTTGCCTTTGCCTCTACCGGAAGTATTGAGGAGTTTATCCTCTTCCAGGAGGATATCTTGCACCTTATCCCCTTTGAAATCTTCTCAGAAAAATAACCTGGCATCTTTAGGGTCATAACGGCAAGACTGGTCTTCATGCCGGTTGTGTCAAGCGATACGCTTTCAGAGTTGAAGAAGGCAAAGGGCCTTATGTAGCATTCCTCCAGACCATTTTCCCTAACTGTTATTCTGATGGCTTCTGAGATTTCCGAATGCGACCATGGAATGTTAAATCTGTAGATCCTTGCGGTATTCATGAACCGCCTTACATGATCCTGAAGCCTGAATATGTTTGTCCCCTCATCGGAGAGGTACGCCCGTATTCCTTCAAACATCCCGCTTCCATATTGCATGGAATGTGTCATGATTGGTACTCTGGCTTCTGTTTCGTCCACTAGTGTTCCGTCATACCACACCTTGGATGGCATATCCATGAATCAGCCCCACCTATAAATATTGAATACCTGTTGCTTCCGGAGTGGGATCACGCAGGGAAAAGGTGCCGGAAGGTGAACAAAAATATTAAGAAACATACAATAACAGTTTCATTATGATTGTGGTATCCTCCAATAGTTCCGTGGGGCTCTCCAGCAAATTGTCTGCTTCCCTGGGTTCTGTTCTCTCGCCGTGCATTACAAGAAGGTTCCCTGACGGGGAACTTTATGTGAGAATAGATGCCAACCTCAGGAATGAGGATGTTGTTGTGGTTGGAAACACAAGAAGCGATTCAGATTTTCTTGAAACCCTGTTTTTGATCAATGCCGCCAGAGAGAATGGCGCCGCTACAGTGAGAGCGGTTATCCCATATTATGGATACGCCAGGCAGCACAAGATATACAAGCCCGGGGAGAGTATTTCCTCCAAGGCTGTACTCAGGACACTGGAAAACTGGTGTGACGAGATACTTTCCGTTGAACTGCACGACCCAGAGACAGCAGGTTTTGCTCTAAAACCCTTCAGGAATATATCTGTGAATGAAACGATCGCCAACTATTTCAGGAACAGATCCATAAACTTTGTGCTGTCCCCGGACGACGGGGGTCTTGAGAGAGCGAAGAGGGTAGGCGATCTTCTGAAGTGTCCTTCTCTCTTTATTGACAAGAGGAGAATAGATTCAAACACGGTTGACATGAAGCTTCCGGAGGTGGACTTTCAGGGAAAAAGTGTACTTCTGATTGATGATATTATTTCGACCGGCGGAACCATAATGAAGGCGATAGCCCTTCTAAGAACCAGAAAGGTCTCAAGAATATTCGTCACCGCGGTTCATGGCGTGTTTGCCTCCGGTTCACAGAGCAGAATAGCTGCAATATGTGATGGGCTGTGCGTCACAGACACCATTGAGAGCAATTTCAGCGCAATTTCCGTGGCAGACGATATTGCCAGAGTTCTGAAGGGGTGAAATTATGCATACAGAGGAAGTGAGAAACTGCCAGAAGGATGGGCCATTCAGAGGGGAGGAATGCCCAAAGTGTTGTTCCAGAGGAAGGCTTCTGATGAAGGGTGGCGAGATTGAAAGCGCCGGGAGAATACTGGCGGGAATGCTTAGGCATTTTCCGGAGAACTACGGGGTTCATCTCAATGATCATGGCTGGCTCAAGATATACACAATAGTCCCCGTGATCAGAGCACAGAAGAAGAGCATGTGGTGGCTCACACCTTTCCATATTGAAGCGCTGGTATTGACAGACCCCAAGGGAAGGTATCAGATAAATGATCATGGAGAGATCAGGGCTACCTACGGCCATACCATCCCTGTGCTGATGGATGATCTTCCCCACGACAACATTCCTGAACTATTATATTACCAGACAACTGATGAGGAGCTCGAATTCATTAGAGAGACTGGTATAAGCCCCTCCGACAAGAGCTGGGTCCATCTTTCCCTCACCCCCAGGCAGGCATATATATCCGGGCTGTTCCACATAGACTCCCCTGCGGTGGTTCCAATAGATACAGTTAAACTCATTGAATCGGGAACGATGGTTTACAGGTCCAACGCAGATGTGTTCCTGGTGGAATTCATTCCACCTGAATTTGTGCTTGATAAGATTGAGGATACATTTGAACCGGACGAGGATGAAAAGACTGAGATATTGGGTGTAAGACAGAGGCAGGAAAGAAGAAAGAGCGAGAGGGAACAGCAATAGCCTCCTAGAAATATTCTAATGAAAATGTCAGAACCCTATCTCCTCCTTATATAGGATAGGACTGCATTCCTGCCTGCAACCATTGCCGAACGGATATCGTACTGAAATCGCTCGTTCATCGATATGTCTGGCTTTCGCGAATATTCCTTTATGACCTCGACCCCTCTGGCATCAAGTTTCTGTCTGTAAGAATCTCTCCTTACCCTGTCAAGGCTATCGAGACTTCTCTCTGTTACCATTATCCTGTATTTTCCGGACAGATCAAGTATCTCATCGTGGTGCTGGTATATGTTTGAGTCCACCAGAATGCCATCCCTTTCTGGAATTTTTGGATATACACGGCCAGGAAGACAGTATATCCCTTCCCCTTCGAAAGTTTCCCCAAGCCTTAACTCTACTCCAAAATTTAACAGCATATATCTGTAATAATTCAGAAGTTGAGAGAATTCCCTCTTCTTTTCAGGATCAGTTATATCCAGCAACTGGCCCCCTATCTCTTTCCTTTTCTCATGAAGGGTAACCTTCATCCCCAGCTGCGAGGCAAAAATTGCCGCTTCCAGACCACTGACACCGGCACCTATGATTTCGACCTTTGTGGAGATTGTGTGGTGGTTGTCTCTCTGAGCCTCAAATCCAAGATCGGGGTTGACGGTGCACCTTACTTCCCCGTATGTAAGGTCCCTGCATGCCTGATTACACCTGATGCATGGCCTCAGATCGGGCGACTTCTCAATAATCTTCGTCGCGAAATAAGGGTCTGCAAGCATTCCCCTTCCCACCGCAACCATGTCCGCCTTTTCAAGTATCCTCTCTGCATCCTCCCTGTTTGTGACAGAACCGACCAGAATTGTTTTAACCTTTGGTTTCCGGGGCAATCTGGAATAAATGTGTGTTCGGGCAGAGTAGAATGATGAGGATGAACCCGGCGGGGCAAATCTTCCGGCAGAGAAATGAACATAGTCGACCCCCTTCAGGGATTCTGCAATCTTCAGCCCGTAATCCGGACCATAGCCATCTGGGTCATCCTCGTAAAGGCTCAGCCTTATTCCTATGTTCAGGCCGGTTGTGCCCCTTATTGTGTCTATGATTTCCTGCGCAAACCTTATTCTGCCGTTGAAATCCCCTCCATATCTGTCAGTTCTCAGATTCAGCCCAGGAGATAGAAATTCCTGAACCAGGTATCCATGGGCACCATGAATCTCGATTCCATCAAAGTTTGAACGCTCCGCAACCTTTGCAGCCTTCTGAAACCCGGAGATTACGTTCTCTATATCCTCCAGAGACATTTCCTTAGGAACTGTTCCCGCGTATTCAACGGTTGAGGGTGCGAAGGCACTCTCCCTGTTTGATTCCAGAAATGCCTTCCCCCCTGCATGAACAAGCTGGGCGAATATAGCTGTGCCATGGCTGTGGACCCTCTCTGTGAGTCTTCTCAGTTTCGGTGTGAAATCCATATTGTAAAGGCCAAGCTGGTTTCTGGAACCTCGAGCATTGATGTTGTTGATGTATGAATATTCAGTTATTATGAGACCTGATCCACCCTTCGCCCGTTCTTCAAGATATGCGATATGGTTCTCATTTGTAGTTCCATCGTGATTTGCAAGGTTGGAGATCATTGGAGCCATTACTAGCCTGTTTTTCAGGGTGATGGTTCCCAGTTCTACTGTATCTTCCAGCTTCATCAGTACAGGATTCCTGAATAACTCTTAAATATGACTGGAAATGTGCTGGATTTCATTCATGCATCAGGTATTCTAAGGCAGTAGAACCGTCTTCTTGTGTCATTCATGCATATCTGAGTTTCAATGAGCCCCATTTCTCTCAGCGATCTTATGGAATAAAGAATAGCCCTCTTGGACAATCCTGTACCAGATACAAGATCCTGGAACCTCACTATCTTGCGCGTGCGTATGAATTCAAAAACCTCCAGGGTCGATTTGCTAGCATCCTGACCGAGAACTATATTCTCCATATCTGGAATTTGATAGGGATATCACTATTAACTTTTACTATTCAGATATGATTACCCTGCTCTCATTCAATGATTGAGAATGGTTAATTTCAGGAAGTTTCCAGAATATAAACAGAGAATTCACCTGCCGGAAAGAAACTTCTCTGCCTTCATGAGAATCTGTGTCTGATTCTCAAAGGAAAGGTTTCGCAAGGCTTCCTCGTAAGAGAGCCAGACGTATCCTGTATGTTCCTCAGATATCCTGACGCTGGCGTCAACGGGAACTTCCCCGAGGAACATTGTAACGCGTTTCTGTATTTCCTTTCCGTTTCTCCTGTATCTGTATTCCATTTCCTTCCTGAAACCTTCCACCAGTTCAGGGGAAAGGCCGCATTCCTCTCTGGTTTCCCTCCTTGCAGCTTCAATCTCATTCTCTCCGTTTTCGATATGCCCCTTTGTGTTGTCCAGGAACCCCTGCGTTCTGTTAAGAAACAGATACTCCCTCCTTCCATTTTTAACCCTGAATATCAGTATTCCGCTGCTTCTCTCCAGATCACCACCCTTTCCAGTGGCTGAATCTTCTTCACTCATCCTTTCAGATTGAACCGCACGATATCTATCTTATCTTTCATCAATACCGATTCATGATCCATCACTGTTGAAGGAGAGTCAACGTAGTGATAGCGAAGGCTTAAATTCAGGGGCTGTCTTTTACGTTAGATGGATGAGATTGACAGTAAGATATTATTCGAGCTTCTAAAGGACGGAAGGGCATCCCAGAGGCAGATTGCAGAAGATATCGGAATTTCTGCCCAGGTCCTGAACTATAGGCTCAACCGCCTTATAGAGGATGGTGTGATCAGAAAATTTTTCCTGCATGTCAACCCTTCAGTAACTGGACAGATGGAGGAATTTGCAGCGTTCAAAAGCGAGAAACACTATGATGGTAACGTTTCTGTTAAGCTGAACTGCCTGGAGGAGATAACACTCTATGGCTTCATAGGAGAAAACAGGGAGGAGCTTTCCAGAGAGATTGGGAAAGCAGCGGCCGTCCTTGGTCCTCCTGTGATGAGATATTTACCGCCTCAGGCCCCTCTTTCTGCTAAACCCAGAGAGCTTGACATGAAGATACTTGATCTTTTAAAAAAAGATCCTAGAATGTCTGTTTCGAATATTGCCTCAGATCTGGGAGAGCCATTTCCTGGCATAAGGAGGAGGCTTAAATTCATGAAGGAAAACCGTATTTTTTCTGTGATCACTCAGATCAATCTGTCCGCCGGGAGCCCCGTGCTTTATTCCATATTTTCAAAGTCTCTGGACCAGTTCCCTCAGTCCTTCTATTCTGAAAGTGTCTTCACAATAAGGGATTCGAACTCAGGCTTTTCACTCCTCTTTGCCAATACCCTGAAGGAAGCCAGGGCAACGGTAACAATGGTCAGGGAAAAAGATCCGTCTGCCGAGGTAATGGTCCTCTATGACTATGAGTTCTACCGCTGAATCTGACCTTCTAATTTCCAAACCACTGAATCCTGCATTGATAACATTTTGTATTCACAACCCATCATGTATTGCTGGTAAAGATGAAGGACAAGAGGATATTGCTTACAGGTGGCGCAGGATTCATTGGTTCGAATATGCTGGATCTCTTAATTCCGGATAACGAGGTTACAGTGGTAGATAATTTCTCAAACGTGGACAGGAGATATATTGAAAAATACCATAACAACAGCAACTTCTCCCTGCACGAAGGGGACCTGGCCTCAGAGGTGTGTTACAGAGGACTGGGTCACTTTGATGTTGTGATACACCTTGCTGCAAATTCTGATGTAAAAAATGGGTCAACCGACACTTCAATCGACTTAAGGAACAACCTTGAAGCCACATTCAGGTTGCTTGAATTCATGAGAAAGGAGGACATTGAACAGATCCTTTTTTCATCAACATCGGCAGTTTATGGAGAGGCATCTTTGCTTCCCACACCTGAAACATACGGACCATATATGCCAATTTCAAGTTATGGCGCTTCCAAGATGGCATGTGAAGGCTTTATCACAGCTTATTCCCACTATTATGGGTTGAGGGGTTCCATCTTCAGGTTCGCAAATATCGTTGGTAAGAATTCAACACACGGTGTGATATACGACTTCATAAGAAAACTCATCAAAAACAGCGGGGAACTGGAGATCCTTGGTGACGGGACACAGAGGAAGTCCTACCTTCATGTCAGCGACTGCGTAAAATCAATGTTACATATCCACGAGAAGTTGAAGAAGACGGACATATTCAACCTTGGAAACCATGAAACTACCGGGGTAAAGAGGATAGCAGAGATTGTTGTTTCAGAGATGGGGCTTAAGGGTGTAAATATGAGTTATACAGGTGGTTTTGACGGAAGGGGCTGGAAGGGAGATGTGAAGATTGCCCAGCTTGATATTAGCAAAATGCTATCCACAGGGTGGAAAAACCTTTTAAACAGTGATGAAGCAGTAATCGAAGCCACAAGAGAGACAATAAAACAGATGGAGGTTTTCTGATGGAGACCTCCTACAGTATGGACAGGCTCATTTCCTGGATTGTCAGAAACTCTGAAAAGGCAAAGCACCACATGTCACTTAGCGGACTGCCGGAAGTGGTCTTCCGCGATTTCGGAATAAAGACAGATTTAGGGGAAATGAAAGGTTCCATTCACCATATGGAGGAGGAACTGACAGATACCCTGTCAGGGCTTTATGATATTCCACAGAGGAATATGATCATAACCACGGGGGGTTCTGAGTCCATATTCCTCATAAGCCACTACGCCATCAGAAACGGCTTCAGGATATCTGTGGGGCTGCCAGAGTATCCGCCTATTTTTTCAGTCCCTGAACAGTTGGGGTCCAGAGTCATGAAGATTCCTTGGGCTTCACTCGGTGAAGGTAATTTCAAGGGAGGGCAGAAGAATGCCCTTTTCTTTTCAAATCCCAATAATCCGCAGGGTGATCTCAGGGTCTCACCTGAAAGTGAGGACATGCTTCCATTGAAACCTGGAAAAACAAACCTCGTCTATGCTGACGAAGCCTTCATCGAGTTCGGGTTTGGAGACAAACCCAGATCACTCTATCACTGCGCTGACGGGATGGTGATCAATGGAAGCATGACAAAGTTCTATGGATTCTCCAACCTCAGGGTTGGCTGGATCGCCGGACCAGTTTCCATGATTCAGGAACTCAGGAACCTAAGGTCAATAACTGGCGCCCAGAATCCGGTGTATCCCATGTGGATAGCAAAACAGGCTCTTTTGTCGAGATCCAGATTCCAGGACAGGGCGAGGCAGATAATCCATGAGAACCTCAGAGTACTGAGAAAGTTTGTTCAGGATCATGAGGAGCTTCACTTCATTGGCAATCCCACGAACTCCAGTTACTGTCTTATTGGGTATGATTTCAGCATGAGATCTGAGGATTTCTGCGAAGCTCTCCTGAAAGAACAGGGAGTTTTGCTTTCTCCCGGGGATTACTTTGGAACAGAGAGGAGCTTCAGGCTCTGCTTTACCCAGCGGCCTGGGGAATTCGCTGAGTCCCTTTCTGCTTTTGAAGGTTTTCTGGAGAAAGTAAGGTGAATCAGAGGAATTTTCTGAAAAATTCCAGTTTCTCCTCCAATTCTGTCTCCTGATGGTTCTTCTCCTGAAAACCATGCCCCTCTCTCGGAAAAACAATAAGCCTGCATTCCTTACCCATGTCCTTCATAGCCCTGAACATCTGAAATGCCTGGGAAGCAGGAACACATGGATCTTCTTTTCCCTGCATGATCAGAAGAGGAGTCTTCACGCGATCTATGTAGTTAAGGGGAGAGAATTTCTCGAATAGGTTCTTCCCGTATGGGTTATCCCTGTAATGAACAGCATCCCATGCTGATATGTTTGTAGTGCCATGGAAGCTTACCCAGTCAGAAATCCCGAATAATGCCACTCCGGCCTTGAATATGTCTGTCTGCGTGATTGCCCACATGGTCATGAATCCACCATAGGATCCTCCGGTTATGAATATGGAGTCCGTCTTCACCTTTCCCGCAGATTTCAGATAGCTTATTCCCGTAAGGATATCCTGAAGATCCATCCCGCCCATGTCTCCTATATTTGCCTCTGTGTAATCCCTTCCCTTACCCACGCTTCCTCTGTAATTGGGCATGAACACTGAGAAACCTCCATCCAGCAAAGGTGTGTTTCTATCTAAAAAGGCCGGATAATAGGATGAGGTGGGACCTCCATGCACATTTACTATGAGGGGGGCGTCCTTTGATTTTAGTGTCAGGTAGCCGAAGATCTGCATTCCATCTGATGATTTCCATTTCACCAGTTCTGACCTGTACGGACTGTATTCAGCCACAGCGTCATTTATTGCCGTGATCTTCTTTATACCGTTCTTTCCAGTGGCAAGGTATACCTCATGCACCAGAACATCGTCTGTCAGCTGCAACAGGAAACCACCGGAGTTCGGGTAAAATGATGGGGAAAATGAAGGCATAGCGGTACCTTCATGTGCCCATATGTCTTTCCATCCCTTACTGTATAGACTTATTCCACAGGTATGTTCCTGTGTCCACAGGGCCATCAGTGCATTTTCTGTGAACCTGATGTCTGTGAATGATCGATTGAGATGATCGGTTATGTTGGATATTTTTCCGTTGGCATGATCAACGAGGAAAATATCGCCGCTTGATAAGCCTCTGTCACTGCATATAGACTCCAGGAAAGCAATGTCACCATCAGGGGAAATTCTGGGGCTGGCAAGTTCCCTCCATTCTGGATCGTGTATCATAGATATTTTTCCATCATTTATCCTGAGGGAGAATATCCTGGCACCATACCAGTCTGATTCGGTGTTTCCGCTGGAGCCAATAAAGGCCACAGAACCTTCGCTTTCATGAAAGTCCCATACCTGGACTCCTTCGGTAATCCTTCTTACACCAGTTCCTGGTCTGTACAGATAGAGTGAGGTGTACCTGGATTCCTCATCATAAAAATAGTGGTCGTAACCTTCTTTCTTCCTCTTTTTTAAAACTGGATCCTCACTTTCCTCCATACTGAAGAGAATATCGCCAGCAGACGTGAACTGTATACCGTGGACAGCGGCTCCCAGGGAGATATTTTCCGGAATCTCTCTGCTGTCCTGAATGATATTCCGAAATGTTATCCCGGTCTCATCACCGTTTTTGTACTGATATGCGATGCGCTTTCCATCATGGGATATTGCCGGAAGTGAGAGATGTTTTCCTTCACCTGCTATTTCAAGAATTTTCTTTCCGGTCTCTGTTTCATATACCTGCAGTGAAGTGTTGAAGTTTCCACCCTTCTCCTTGAATGTTTCTGAGGAGACAACCGCAAATATTCTGGAACCTGATGACGCTGTAAGACCGGTTATTGAGTGAAGTTTGAAAAATTTATCAAGCAATTTCCTTTCCACCATAACAGGGCTATTCCGTTGTAAATATTTTATCTTTATGCGGGATCGCTCTCCATGAAGACATCAAAAGTCCGGTGGAGAGAACTCATGTTCAGGAGCCAGGAAGTATCCACTGATTCTGTTTATTACATGGAAAAATCTGGCCTTCTTCTCCCCATGAGGAATTCGGAGAACAGGTTCCTGGCTACCTTTTCCAGACAGGAGACGAGATTCTTTATAGGTTCTCTGGACGGTGCATCAATGAGAAGAATGGATCTGTTCTTTCAGCGGGTATATCAGACGGTTTCCGCCCCCTGCAGTGTTACAGAGGACCATGTTGATCCCATTTATCTATCCAATTCCATCCTTAACCGAAGAATAAGGAATTTTTATCATCCCTCCTTTATAAGAACCATATTTGACATCATACACACCTCTGAACTTGAGAATATGAACTATGAGGTCATTCTGAGGTCCGCAGGCCTGGCCTTTGGAAGAAGAAGGTTTAATTTTGTTTTGAAAATCTGGACCTCTGCCCCTGAAGGTCTTGATGAGATAAGGGATCTTGTCATCGCAGCAGTCAGGGAGATCAGGACCGATGGAAAGTGGAGGTTCAGATTTGACAGGAAATCCACTACGACAGACCTTCTTTCAAACTCAAGAAACATGATAAATTTCCTGAGAATACCTTCGGAAAAGGATACTCTTCATACCTGATCATAATCGGAACTGCCCAGAAGAATCTCCATGCATATCCTGATCAGTTCTTCCTTCTCATTCTCCGAAAGGTTGGAGTTCTCGACCTTACTGATCAGATCGGACTCCACCTCAGAAACATATCTCCTGTAATGCCTAAGGGCTGTTTTTGCCTCGTTTTCCTCTGGAATCCTTACCTCCTCATGACCAGATTTCAGTGAAATCAGTGCAAATTTCGCCTGCTGAATGCTTCCAAAGAAAATCCTCCTGCCATCTATTAGAAGGTTTACACCCTCCAGTTCACGGTACATGCTGATCTCCTTGAATGGGCCCGCTTGAAGAAGGAGCCCCTCATAATTCACCGGAAGGAAATCCTCAGGGAATCTTCGCAGGTTGAGTTCCTTCAGTATGTTTTGGGCCATATCGGGGAGATCAGGAGACACAGCATGTGAATACTTCTCATATTAATTCCCTTTGCTCCATGTTATATGAAAAGGCGCTTTATCCCGCAGGAAAATTGAGGATTATGGATCTAATTTTTACCTGATAGGTCTTCTTCAAGAGAATACTTGGGGGCGGTATATCTCCTCTGAGTTCCAAATGGCCTGAAGTAATGGCCGTTCCCTCTGTAGAACTTTGAAAAGAATTCTACATAGAGGAGCCTTGCTCCCTGAATCCCAGGTTCAAATACCGCGATTACCAGGTTGAATAACTGCCCCAGAACAAGGATTATTATTCCAACTACTGCGAGAAGTGGAGACTTATCAACCCCTTTCATGAATATTATGTCAATGACTTCAGAAAGAATCACAGAGGCCAGCAGTATTCCCAGTATTCGAGTATAGGACAGAATATGGCTTATTATTGACAGTACCTCGATGGCACCGGTTGCTTTTTCGGTGGCTATAACAGTCCCTACACCTGCAATGATCATTGCCAGAGATACTGGCGTCTGAAGACTCACAGAAAAATTCAGGGAAAGGTCATGGTGGATCAGGGCAAGGCCAAGTATTGCGAATCCCCATGATACAAGAATCCAGCCAATCCTGCTCACCATGCCTGCGCGGTGTCTCCTGTAGTACTCGTTTATGAAGCCCAGAACAAGCCCGAAGCTTACCATTGCAAGCCCTATATATCCTGTAAGAAGGAGGAGTTTTGGGATCATCACTGTTGCCGGCACTATGACCAGTGGTGTTGGAGGGAATGCACCGATATGGGCGTTGGTAACGTTCCTTACCAGTTCAAACACGGTGACTGGAAGAAGAGGAAATCCGAAAAACGAATTAAAAAGCAGACCTGCGCCAATTGCTACAATTGAACCCACCATCAGTGTCTTTGCCAGAACCCTGAGGGGGCCTTTGCCAAATATTGTCAGGGCAAATGATGTGAGAGATTTGGGAAGTATTGTCTTGGCATTTGGCGTGTTCAATTTTTTCGACATCCATATTGAAAGACCCAGAATCACCAGGCCATAACCCCAGTCTCCGACCATGATGCCGAAGAAGAGCGGAAATATTAGTCCGAATATAACCGTCGGATCTATCTCATATTCCTGAGGAAGAGAATAGAACCTGACAAAGAACTCAAAGAACCTGAACCTCCTTGGATTGGCGAAGAGTGTCGGGGGGTCCTCCTCAGCGGCAATCTCCTTGACTATTATCTTACCCTCTGCCACTTTCGAAAGCAGAATCTCTGTCTTTTTAAATTTGGCACTGGGTATCCAGCCTTCCATTGTAAATGTATCATCAGTGGTGAGGAATTTCTCAGCAGCTTCCAGCTTGCGGTTCTCTATCTCGAGGCCCTCCCTGATCTGGACGATCTTTCCCCAGTACCTGGATGAAAGCTCAGAGAGTGATTTCCGTGTGGAATCAACAGCCTGCTGATTTTCCTTCAGTTTCTGTTCCAGAAGCCTCCGGTACTCTTCGGGCTTTCCATGCATATCAGGAACGTTGATCAGAGAGAGTTCAAGATCATTGGAGAATCTGGCTAGTTCTGAGTCCTGACCCTTCCTTATTATCACGAGAACAGATTCTGCGCCAATGCTGTATACCTTAACAGGCCTGACAGAATTCTGAATGCTTTGAAGCAGGTCCTGTAAATCATCCCCTTTTAATATATAGGATATCAGGACGGAGTTGTTAAGTATGCCAAGATCCTGATCAAAGGTTCCAAGGTTTGCAAGGACCGCCAGCCTGTTTTCAATTTCCTTTTTTTCAGATAACTGATCCTCTTCAACCCTTTTTAGTGAGGATATTTCTTCATCCAGGTTTAGTTTGTCGGCTTCAGATATGAGTTGATCCTTTGAAAGTATGATCTTTTCAGGAGATTGGCCTGGAGGAAGGGCATTCTCATAACCCCTGAATCTCTGAAGTAGAGAGTTTATTTCCCTGTATGATGATTCTGGCTTACCTGGACTTAGAAATTTTCCCAGGTCTTTTGAAACCGGTTCCAGCTGCAAAACTCCGAGGTCATGAAGTGTCGTGACAATCTCGGATTTTCTGGAGGATGAGGCAATTACCCTTATCCTTGACATTCTCTCAGGCTTTAGGGACAATCTATTCCTCGACCCCGTATTTTTTAAGGAGTTTCTCAAACGCGGCAAATATTTCGCTGTCCTTCATCATAAGTTTCATCCGGTCTGCCTTCAGCCTGGCAACTTCAATAATTTTGGATGCCTCGGATTCTGCCTCGCCCGTAACCCTTGCCAGAGTATTTTCCCTTTCCCTGTTGAGTTCCGCTTCTGTCTCAAGTATCCTGTTTTTAAGGGATTCCTCAAGCGACTTCAGCTCAGCCTCCATCTTATCCATGTATTCCTGGGTCTCATGGGATATTGCCTCTTCCCTTTCCTTTATGACCTTAAGCGCTTCATAATCTTCCATAGTCTTTCACCTCAACAAGAATACTGCAATAAGAATAACAGCCAAAGTCAGATTGAAGACCGAGAAGAATACCCTCAGGTTCCTGAACCTTCTCAGGTTCCTGTTGCTTCTGAATTCCTCGCGGCTTATGTACCTCATCGGAGGCTGCTTGATATTTTTCATCCAGTATTTCAAGTGGCGTTCTCCCCCTTTCTTGTGATCTTTCTCTTTACGATTTTGAGAGTCGTGAACATATCCCTCTCAATCTCCTCCAGCCTCATTCTGATTGTCCTGGCCTGATCATTTAGCTGTGGAATAAGTAGATTCTCAAGTGCGTTTGATCTTCTTTTTGTCTTCTCAATCTCATGAAGAAGCTTTCTCATTGAGTTTTCCTTCTCCGCTATCTCGATGATCTGAGTGTATATCTTTTCAAAAACAGTGATTGTGTCATTTATGGCAGTAGGGACAGAAGAAACCCGATAAATTTTTGAAAGTATTGTCTGGTTTGATTCCTGAGAGAGCTCTGGTATCTTGACCCCCATAACGTTCTTCATTTCAATTCCCACAGTGGGATCTGCAGACATATACGCAACCCTCTCTATATCCATGGTTCCGCATACTATCTCGGCTATTTTGAGAGTTTCCATTGCCTCTCCTATTTCTGACCTCAGATTCTCTCTCATCCCCTTTACCGACCTGCTGATCTTGAAGAATTCCATAACTATTGCTGACCTCTTCATCTTTAGAAGATCAAGTCCCCTCTTTGCCAGCTTTATTCTTCTCTTGGTTTTGATCAGTTCGATTCTGGTGGGTTTCAAATCTGTCTGAGGCATATTTATTCCTTCTTCCACTTTCCATATTTGGTAACGAAATCGCTCTTTACTCTCTTCATGTCATTCTCAGGAAGCCCTGATAGCAGGTCCCATCCAATTGAGAGGGTTTTTTCCACACTCCTGTCGTCATAGAATCCCTGATTAACGTAGGTGCTCTCAAATTGATCTGCAAACCTGAGATATTTTCTGTCTGAAGGGCCAAGTGCCTCCTCCCCGACGATTGCACTGAGCGACCGGAGATCCTTACCAGTTGCGTACGCTGAATATAGCTGGTCTGCAACACCGCGATGATCCTCTCTGGTCTTCCCCTTGCCGATTCCCTGGTTCATAAGCCTGGAAAGTGAAGGGAGAACATCAACCGGAGGATAAATTGCCTTCCTCTGAAGATCTCTGCTGAGAACGATCTGACCTTCGGTTATGTAACCGGTAAGATCGGGTATCGGGTTAGTTATGTCGTCACCGGGCATTGTGAGGATGGGTACCTGCGTGATTGATCCGTTTCGTCCCCTGATCTTCCCTGCCCTCTCATATATTGTGCTCAGGTCAGTGTACATGTAACCTGGGAAACCTCTTCTGCCTGGGACCTCTTCCCTGGCTGAGGCTATCTCCCTGAGAGCCTCACAGTAATTCGTCATATCCGTTAGTATCACAAGTATGTGCATTCCTCTTTCGTATGCTAGATACTCAGCGGTGGTCAGGGCTACCTTTGGGAGTATGAGCCTTTCCATGCTTGGATCCGAGGAAAGGTTCAGGAAAAGTACGGACCTTGATATTGCATCGGTCTTCGTAAACTCGCTGATGAAATAATTTGCCTCCTCGCTGGTAATACCCATTGCCCCGAATACAACTGCGAAACCATCCTGACTGCCTGGAACCTTAGCCTGTCTTGCTATCTGAGCTGCAAGCTTATTGTGCGGCAACCCGGCAGATGAGAATATGGGAAGTTTCTGTCCCCTAACCAGGGTGTTCATCCCATCAATTGTCGATACTCCTGTCTCTATGAACTCGGAGGGTTCTTCCCTTGAATAAGGATTAATTGCATCCCCCACAATTTCGATCTTCTCCTTGCTTATGATGGGCTGGAGGCTGTCTATTGGCTGCCCAAGTCCGTTGAATATTCGTCCCAGCATCTCGTCGGAGACTGACACTCTGGCTGTTGATCCAAGGAATTTAGCCTTGGTTCCGCTGATGTCCATACCTGAAGTCGAACCGAAAACCTGAACGACGGCGAGGCCGTTGCTGGTGTCCAGTACCTGACCGGTTCTGGTCTCCCCGTTTGGCATTGTTATTTCAACAATTTCGTTATAAGCCGCATCTTTGACCTTTTCCACAAAGATAAGGGGACCACTTATCTGTCGAATTGTCCTGTAATCGATCTGGGGCATTATTCCACCTCCTGCAATTGTTTGGATTGTTCCATTATCATGTCCATGGTTTCCTGACGATACTTCTCGAAGTCTTCCTCCTTTACTTCCTTCATTCTGGATATCTTCTGCCTTACGCCCATGTTCTGTAGCTGTGACATGCTTATTCCGTTTTCAAGGGCAGTTGACTGGGCCCTGCCCAGTTCCATAATTGCCTTCAGCATACCATACTGCTTTCCAATTGAGCAGTACTGGTCTATTTCATCGAAAGCGCTCTGCTGAAGGAAATCTTCCCTGAGTATCCTGGCAATGTCAAGTATGTTTTTTTCCTTTTCAGGAAGTGCGTCGTAACCCACCAGCTGGACTACCTCCTGCAATTCCGATTCCTTCTGAAGTATCCCCATGGATTCCTCATATACTGAACTGAAATCCTCTGCAACATTCTTGTTGAACCATGGTACCAGATCATCATGATAGAGAGAGTAGCTGTTTAACCAGTTTATGGATGGGAAATGACGTCTGGAGGCTAGTGAGGAGTCCAGTGCCCAGAAAACCCTTGTTACCCTCAGAGTATTCTGCGACACTGGTTCTGATATGTCTCCTCCAGGTGGTGATACCGCCCCTACTATGGTAATTGAACCGTTTCTCTGATCATTTGATATTACAATTGAGTTTCCGGATCTTTCATAGAATTCAGAGAGCCTTCTTCCAAGGTAGGCGGGATATCCCTCTTCACCCGGCATCTCCTCAAGCCTTCCGGATATCTCCCTCAATGCCTCTGCCCACCGTGAGGTGCTATCTGCCATGAGGGCGACATTATATCCCATATCCCTGTAGTATTCTGCTATAGTTATGCCGGTATATATACTGGCCTCTCTTGCAGCCACAGGCATATTTGAGGTGTTTGCTATGAGAACTGTCCTCTCCATAAGAGGCCTCTTTGATTTTGGATCCTGAAGCTCTGGGAAGGTCGACAGTATTTCAGTCATCTCATTCCCTCTTTCTCCGCACCCTACATAAACAACAATATCGCTGTCCGCCCACTTTGAAAGCTGGTGCTGTACTACTGTTTTCCCGCTGCCAAATGGCCCAGGCACTGCAACTGTGCCACCCTTTGCTACTGGAAAGAAAGAGTCTATAACGCGCTGTCCAGTGATCAATGGAATATCAGGAGGAAGTTTTTTAAGGACTTTCCTTGCAATCCTGACCGGCCATTCCTGTTTCAGTTTGATCTCGATCTTTTTTCCACTCTCTGAATTTAAAATGCACACTGTATCGGATACCTTGAATTCACCTGATTTTATGGAATCAACAGTACCATGAACACCAAAGGGAACCATAACCCTGTGGGTGATGATTCCTGTCTCAGGGACCGTTCCGATAATCTGCCCTTCCGTCACCCTTTCGCCCTTTGAGACTACTGGAATAAATTCCCAGAGTTTTTCCTCATTCAAAGGCGTTGCTGTAAAACCTCTCCTAATGAAATCGCCCGACGACTTCCTTATCACATCAAGTGGTCTCTGGATTCCATCATATATTGATGTCAGAAGCCCCGGTCCCAGATCCACTGATAGTGGCCTGTGGGTATTCTCTACCTTTTCACCCGGTCTTATGCCGCTGGTATCCTCATAGACCTGCACAGTTGCCCTGTTTCCTTCCAGTCTTATAACTTCTCCAACCAATCCGGCTGCTCCTACTTTTACCACATCGAACATTCTGACATCTTCTATGTCTTCTGCAATTACCACTGGACCTGATATTCTGACTATCTTTCCCATAATCTAACCTCTTATCTCGACTCCCAATACCCTTTTGGCAAGGTCAGCAACCGATTCCAGGTCCTGCCCACCTGGCAGAGGAATGAAAACAACAACGGGGTTTGAGCTCGAGTCTGCAATCTTTCTCTGCCTTGAATCCATATATTCCTTTATGCTTTCTGAAACCATGATGAGAGAGAATTCGCTCCCCCTGAGAAGCTCCATAACTTTGGCTGCCCCCTCTTCACCGCCGGAAATGATTGAACTGGAAACACCGATGAGTCTCATACCAAGTACCAGTTCTCTTTCTCCTACCACACAGATTTTACCTGAATTGAATGTTTTCGGCAACCTATTCCCTCCTTTAGTATATCAGTCCTGCTATCCTTTCCTTTGATATATTATAAATATTTCCAAAAATTGCTGAACGAAGATTTTCTCTCTCCCTTTCAGACCTCATTATGAAACTGAACGTGTAACCTATTGAAAGAGCAAGGCTTTGAAACTTTTCCAAGTATGAAGAGTGAATGGAGGACAGTAGTGATGACTCGATGATCTGAAGTCTTCCGGAGCCAGATATTTTTGAAATTTTCTCCCTTGCCTGTTCTGGAATGGAAAGTCTCTGAAGAGCCTCATTGGGATCTGGGGAAAGGAAAAGCTCTTCCAGAGATCCAAGGGAAGTGTTCCCTCCCGGGATGAGGGACTGTGAAAAACGCTGGTAATCTACGCCCATGGTTCTTCCCTTCATTATTATCATAATGTTCTTCGCGTCAATCAATTCCCTGAAGAATCTGAAAACCGGTCCTTCGTCTCCGTTGTAATATCGGACAGAGGAAAGGAGGTTTGTGAAGTAATACTTGTCCAGTGTTGAAAGAAGTATTGAAATATCGTTAATTCTTCTGTATTTTTCCATCTGCTCAAGAAGGATCTGACCATATCCGTAGTTTGACAGATAATTGACAACAGAATCTATACTACCCTGCGAGAGAAGTGATCTGAAGTCACTCTGGGTCAACCTGCCCCCAAATATTCCCAGCGGTATGTCACGGAAACTAAGGATGTAATTTTCCGTTTCCTTCAGACCGTAGCCCATATATTTTGATGACAGAATGATCTTTATATTCTCAATATCCCACTTCGAAAGATACGCTCTGAGTATTTCTCTGCCTGGTGCAGGAGAACCCATCAGAGCTATCCTGTTCCTTAAAACCAGCCTGTGGTTCAACCCGTTGCTCAAAAGTTCTGCACCCTTTGATACTGTTGAAAACAGGTCAAAGTCCTGCCGGTAAAATGTTGAATATAATGTTGATATTATCTCATCCAGATCTTTGGCTTCAAATGTTCTGTTAATGATCTCCTGGGGCAAAAAATCGGTTGAATATGACTTGATCTTTCCATAGGCTCCAACATAGGTGGGATCCACATTATTCACCTATGTTTCCTGTTATAATCCCCGATATTTCTTCCTTGAGATCCTGGTATATGCTGTATATTCTCAGATCGATCTCCATTGACCCGTCAACCGAGCGGGCGATCAAACCTCCGTAATTCTTCAGAAGTTCATCATTCTTTAACTCCTCTGCCCCGTCCAGATGTTTTAGGTCTTTCTTATCCACTAGAATTATACAATCTTTACCCAGCGCATTCTGTGAAATATCTTCAAGTGATTTCAGCAGATCCGGGTAATATTGCTTTTCCCTGATGGTTGATATAAAATCCTCCAGTGACTGAAGCGATTGATCCATTATCTGCTTCTCCTTCCCTCTTATAATCCTTAGGGACTCCATTTGGGCAGAACTGATAATGTTTCTCCGGAGGTTTTCAGCTTCGGTCTTCAGGTTCTCTTTATTCTCCAATCTGATGGCTTCCTCCATTTTCAGGTACTTCTTTCTCATGGCATCAAGCCGCTGCTCATAGCTCTGCCTGAGATTGTCCATCTCCTTTTTCCCACGAACCTCGATCTCCTGAAGGATGTCTTCTAAAGCCATCGGTTTACCTTACAGAATTCCCAGAAGCAATATCAGTCCAAGAACAAATCCTATGATCCAGAGAGTTTCCGGTATCACGAAAAATATAAGCACCTGTCCAAACTTTTCTGGTTTTTCGGCAATAATACCCATTCCTGCTGCTCCAATGCCCTGTTGTGCCATACCAGTT